>DAIREI010000454.1:0-1506 GCA_036795675.1 Bacteroidales bacterium | reverse complement strand
CGTCTTCAAGAGATAAGGTAAACCCGAAATTATTCTCTTCTAAAGTGTAGGTAACCCCTATCTTCCGTTCGGCCGATTTTCCTGTTAATATGCGGTCAAACTCCTGATTGAAGTTGCGGTAGAGCGTCGCGCCTTTTTCTAAGCGGGGCATCTCGGCCGGATAGATATTGCCGTCCTCCACACGATTAACACGAAAGCCTTGCAATTCCTTATTCGGATTGATAAAACAAAGCCCGTCGCCGTTGTGGATGGCTTTCTTACCTTGCAGTGTGAAATAATTACCGTGAATATCCCGTACATTGCCCACCGGCTCGCCCAGCGATTTAGGCGTATCGGGCGAGGCAATGCCCTTGTTCCGCCCATTGAGGAAGTAGGTGGTGAAGCCCCGGTTGAAGCTCTTTTCGGGGTTGGGGATAAAGAAAGGTGTCGTTTCGCCCGACGAGGCGCGTTGGTATTCGGGTCGGCGGCTAAAGATTTCGTCCAGCTTTTGCCGGTAATAAGCCGTGATATTCTTTACGTAGGAAGTGTCTTTCAAGCGGCCTTCTATCTTCAGCGAACTTACTCCGGCATCGAGCAAGTCCTCCAATTGTACCGAGAGGTTCAGGTCTTTCAGGGATAATAAATGCTTGTTTGAAGCCAAGACTTTACCGGTCGAGTCATGTAATGTATAAGGCAGGCGGCAGTATTGCGCGCACTCGCCACGGTTAGCGCTCCTTCCGGCAAGCGCCTGGCTGATATAGCATTGTCCGCTATACGATGTACATAAAGCCCCATGCACAAAGGTTTCCAGCCGCACATGGCTCTGTTGGGCTATCGCTTTTATTTGCTGCAGGCTCAGTTCGCGTGCCAACACTACCTGATTGAAACCCGCTTGCTCGAGGAATTGCACCTTTTCCACCGTACGATTGTCGGTTTGTGTACTGGCATGAAGCTCTATCGACGGCAAATCCATCTCCAATATTCCCATATCCTGAACAATGAGTGCATCGACTCCTGCCTTATAAAGCTCGCGGATCAGTTGCTCCACTTCGGCAATCTCATTATCGTAGATAAGTGTATTGAGCGTAACATATACCCACGCATGGTATTGGTGCGCATAGTCGGCCAAGGCCTTTATATCGTCAACGGTATTGCCTGCCGCTGCCCGCGCTCCGTATCGATCCGCACCTATATATACCGCATCAGCCCCATGATCGATGGCGGCAATGCCCGTTTCCAAGTTCTTAGCCGGAGATAATAGCTCTATTTTACGTCCTCTTTTCATCGAGTGCAAAGGTACGAAAAAACCGATCAGTAAATACTGGTCGGTTTAGTAAGTTTGAGGTTCCTTCCGGATTCGAACCGGAGTCAACGGTTTTGCAGACCGGCGCCTAACCACTCGGCCAAGGAACCTTGTTTTGTTGATTAGAGTGCAAAGATACGGCTTTTTTTCTTTTTTACAAATGGTCTACGCTATTTTGCATGTCTTGAATTAACAATTTCCCTTTTTTATCTTTTTTAGAACCA
>DAIREI010000453.1:0-1534 GCA_036795675.1 Bacteroidales bacterium | reverse complement strand
ATAACTTAGTTTTAATCGTTATCTTTGTGCTAAATTTATACAACCCGATGAGTGTTATTGATTTTCTTAACAATACGAAAGAGACAGCCTTCTCTTTCGAAATATTACCGCCCCTAAAGGGAAACAGCTTCGATAAAGTATGCCGTATTATTGATAAGTTGCGCGAGTTCGACCCCAAATACATAAATATTACTACCCATCACAGCGAGACTATATATAAGGAATCGCCCGATGGCTCGCTGAAGAAGATGAATGTAAGGCGGAGGCCGGGTACGGTGGCCATTGCGGCTGCCATACAAAACAAATACAATATAAAAGCGGTACCACACCTGATTTGTAAGGGATTCACCAAAACCGAAACGGAATACGTGCTTATCGACTTGCAATTTCTCGGCGTGAGCGACCTGCTTCTCTTGCGCGGCGATATAAAGAAATTGGAGAAAGACTTGGCCGTTTCCGGCGAAAGCCATGAGCATACTACCGAACTTATCCGGCAAGTAAATGATTACAACTCAGGCATCGACCTGGAAGGCAACCTCTTCGATAAGCCCGTAGTTCCCTTCTCATACGGCGTGGCCTGCTACCCCGAAAAGCACGAAGAAGCACCAAATATGGAATCGGACATCGCCTTCTTGAAGCAAAAAATAGCTATGGGCGCCGAATATGCCGTAACACAAATGTTCTTCGATAACGAAAAATATTTTAACTTTGTCGACCGATGCCGGACCGAAGGGATAACCGTGCCCATCATTCCGGGCATTAAACCGGTGGTATTGCTCGACCAATTAACCGTGCTACCCAAGGTGTTCCGTACGGAAATACCCGAACCCTTGGCTACGGAATTGAAAAAATGCAAAACCGATGACGAGGCCAAGGAGGTAGGCGTGGAATGGAGCATCATGCAATGCCGCGAACTGATTAAGAGCGGCGTGCCGAGCCTGCATTTTTATACCCTGATGGCAACGGAAAGCGTGCGCCAGGTGGCTAAAGCTGTTTATTAAATATCTCTATGTACTTCAAAGATGTCGTAGGACATAACGAGATAAAGAAAGACCTGATAAGGTCGGTTGGCGAAGGCTATATTCCTCATGCCCGGCTCATTGTCGGCAACGAAGGGGTAGGGGCTTTGCCGCTGGCGCTGGCGTATGCCCGCTACCTGCATTGTACCAATCGTACTGAGACCGATGCTTGCGGAACCTGCGCTTCGTGCAAAAAAATAGACAAGCTGTCACACCCCGACCTGCATTTTGTATATCCCATCATTAATAAGAAAAAAGGGAAAGACGCTTACTGCGATGACTTTATAGACGAATGGAGGACGTTTATGGGGAATAACTCTTATGATAACCTCTCTTCCTGGCTCGAACAGATAGATGCCGAGAACGCTCAAGGGATGATATACGAGCGCGAAGCCAAATCCATCCTTCAAAAGCTCAGCCTCAAGGCATACGAATCTACCTATAAGGTGATGATAATATGGTTGCCCGAGAAAATGAATATCGCGGCAGCAAATAAATTATTAAAACTGCTGGAA
>DAIREI010000452.1:0-1543 GCA_036795675.1 Bacteroidales bacterium | reverse complement strand
GTCCATCACTTTTTCACTGCCGATTCCATCTACCGGATCGTAATCCACCCCCCAGACGTGCCAACTCCATTTGATTTCGGTGCCGGATTTGAGGGCTACGACGGCGTTGCCCTGTTTGCCTGCACGGGGTTTTACATAGATTTGCGAGAAACCGTTGTTATTACTTGCCCCTTTGATGGTAATAAAGGCCCGGTCGCCTGCGATGCGTACACGAACCGTTCGCTCGGGTGTGGAGCAAAGGTAGGCTTGCACCATGTGTTCCGTACGGGTAACAAAGGGAGTAAAGTCGCCCTTTACCAAGAACTTCCGTTCTATTTCTATGTTCTTCTTGTTCATTTATCGTATGGTTACTAAAGTGGCGCCGAAGCCGTATTCCCTGAATGAGGCATCTTGCACGGGAAAGGATTTGTATTTCTGTTTCAACTCGTCGAGCAGAGCCTTGCGCAATACGCCTTCGCCTTTGCCGTGGATAAAGACTATCTTCTGCCCTTTCTTGTTTTTATTGGCTTCCATCACCTCGCGGAACTTCTCCATCTGGTAGTTTAATATATCGGCATTGCTCAGGCCTGCGCTGTTGTCGAGCAGTTCGTTGATATGCAAATCCACTTCTATTATTTCCGGTTTATCGCTCTTCTTTTCGATACGGGCGTGCCTGGGCCGGAACATTGCTTCAGGTTTCTGTGTCATGGCCTCCTGGATATCCGATGCCGATACCAGCATTTCGCGTACAGCCTCGTCGTTGCGTATCACCGAATAAATCAAGGCTTCATCTTCGAAGAAATCATTCTCGCGAAAGCTATGCAACTTGTAAAACTTTACGCCATCGATGTGCAGCTCTACGCTGTAAGCATTCTTCAAGGGGTAAGGTTTGTCTTTCTTAAATGCAATCAACTGAATGCAAACTCGCTCTATGTCGTTAATTTGCTCTTTGCCAAATTCCTCCATAAAGAGCCGCGTATTGGGTTCGATAAGCTCGTTGCACCGGCTATGCCAGGCATTATTGTCGCGCGACATGTAGTTGAAGTAGAGGTAATAGTTGCTGTCGTTTACCAGGTAGGCCTCGTACTCGGTGTTACCCACCTGCTTTATATCCATGGGTAGATAGGCCAAGTACACATTCAGGCGGTCTTTGCCCTGCATTTCCACCGCTTTGTATTCCTCCGGGGCAGGGGCAGGGGTGGGTTTCTCTACCGGTTTCTCTTCGGGTTTAATCTTGTTCTTTACCTCATAATTATTGGCGTTGGTCTCTATCACCACACATTCGCGCACCAGCACAGGGGTCTCGAATCCGTCGGCTTCTTCTACCAGCACCACCTCTTTATTCTGAAATCTTCTTACTATTCCGCCTCCCACGGAGTTCAAAAAACGTACTTTATCTCCTATTTTCACCATAATTCCTTATATTTGCCATACAAAATTAGAATAAAAAAGCATTATTATTTATCTTTGTCGCTATTTTATTGAAGCACACACACATTATATTCTGAAAGATAAGTAAGTAATCAAAATTAAGCGACAATATGTGTATAGTTAATAAACAGTC
>DAIREI010000451.1:0-1548 GCA_036795675.1 Bacteroidales bacterium | reverse complement strand
CAGATAAGGCTTATTAAGTCTCCCGCCCGGATAGACTTCTTCTCCGAACATCGCTGTCAGTTCTTCCTTTACCACAGGCGATTCGGCCATAATACGCTTGGCTTCAAGGTCGGTATAATAAACGGGAATGTCCATTACTTCAATTATGCCGGCCACGGTGGTCTTGCCGCTGCCTATGCCTCCGGTTAAACCTATCGTTATCATAACTAATTAGTCATTAATCTTTTCAATAAGGAAATCGACCTTGTTGGGAACGAAACGATAGTTGATCAGATAGGAGGGCTTGCCGGTCAAATAGAGTGGGGTAGAGTTTGATGAAAGTGTTGATAAACTGTTATAATCAACTTGAATGGCCAGGTCGGCTTCGCTCAGTTGCGAATAGTCCTTGATTGAGAGATAGCAAACCACATCTACCTCTGAGGGGAAGAAGCGTACATGCAGGTTGTGCGGCACGTTTACCGCCTCGATGGGGATAACGTACGACTTCTCGGTGTATTCTTCTACCTGTACATTTATCTCAACCGCATCGGCCGAGAGCTTTACCTCGTTGGGCACCATAAGTGCGGCTTGCACCACTTGCGATTTGTTTACAGGCGCATCGAACAAGGGTTCGGTCTTGATAAAATACAGGGTGTCTAAAGTGATGGAATCGGAGTAGGCCATTACCTTATAGGGCGTGATAGCAATGCTGTCTGAGAAGACAAAGCCCGGAGCCGGGACGATAGTGCCGTTGACAAGCACAGGGAGTTCTTTGCCTACCAAGGGCAGGTAGTTGATAGTAAATTCGTCGGGATAGAACGAGAGCAGCGAAGTGGTTCCCGTAAGGTAACTTCTCACGAGTGTACTCAAGCCGGAATGATCGACATGATAGGCGGTTTGCTCCTTGTCGAGGCCTTTCAGGTTGATATTGATCTTATTCTTCCGTTTTTTGAAGTTGTAGCTGAGTAGCACGGTCCTTTTGTCCGATACCTTGATGGTTACTTTGTTGGGTATCGCTTTGCTTAGCACAATGTCGGTAGGGACGTTTCGGTAGTCGATACCGATGTCCATTTCAACTTCGGTCGTCTCTTGGTAAAACTGGGTCAACCAAAAGATAAAAGCCAATACCACGAAGTTGAAAAAGACCAAAGCCTTATGCCAGTTTCTTCCTCGCAAAAAAGCCTTGGTCTTCTTTCTAATATCTTCTTTATTTGCGTGAGGCAGATTCATCCGGCGCAGCAAATACCGATGCTTTGTCTACTTTGATGTGCGTATCCTTAGCAATCTCTATGGTAAAAGTGGTGTCGTTTACATTTTTAATGGTGCCGTATATGCCTCCCGAAGTCACCACATTGTCGCCCACCTTCATGGCTTCGCGCATTTTCATCACCTCTTTTTGCTTTTTCTGTTGCGGGCGAATCATAAACAGGTACATGATTGCGAATAAGGCGATAAGCATTATCCACATACCGCTTCCTCCCATTCCTCCCTGAGGAGGAGCCGCTCCTTCTTGTAATAATACAAATAATAAGTTCATTGTTTATTTATTTTTAGATTCTGTATTCTCTG
>DAIREI010000450.1:0-1564 GCA_036795675.1 Bacteroidales bacterium | reverse complement strand
CGCCGAGCCTTCTTTCTGTAGTAGCGTTACTTGTCCTTCCAGGTTCTTTTCTTCGTTTTCCAATTCCAACTCTGCCTTCCTGCGCTCGGCCAATGTGCTTGCCTTGGCGGCTTTATTCTTCTCCAATTCGCGTTTCTGTGCGGCCACCTCTGCTTGCTTGGCGGCAATCTCGTCGGCCTTTGTTTTGTGCGACCCCGAGTACTCTTTCAGGTACACAAAGCGCCTCATGGCTTGCGAAAAGTCGCTGGCCGATAAAATGAATTTCAGGTTGCTGGTCTTATTCCGCTTCATGTACATGTACTCCACGGTTTCGGCATAGTCCTGCTTCTTCTTTTCCAACTCCTTCTCCAGCCGGCTTATCTGTATTCCTTTGGCTGCAATGTCTTTATCGAGTTGCGATACTTCCTGGTCGAGCAGGTTGATGATGCTCATACGCGCCTTGATTTGGTCGCGGAGCAAGCCAAGCTGCGTATTGGTATTGAACGTAGAGTCCTTGTTTTGAGCCAGTAGGTTGTTGATGTTGTCTATCTCTACCCTTAGCGCCCTTTTCTGCCCCTCCAGTTTCTCAATTTCGGGAGTTTGAGCGAAGACGGAAAGAGAGAAAAGCAGAAAGACTAAGAGTACGCCGGCCCCTGTTGGGCGTAGCGTCTTCGCTACGTCGAACCGTAAGTCCCCTTCAGGGGATTTAGGGGCAATAACAATATGTGATTTCAGAGAGATAGTATTCATAACGATTCAATGATTTGGGCAAACTCTTTAATGCTGACTTTCGTGTATTTCGTCGGTAGTTTATTGTCGATATTGAAGCCGGTATCTACATCAACGGACTTGAAATTCAACGAGAGCCGTATCTCATCGTCGCCGTTGGTAATCATAACCTCTTCTCTCATGGGGAACAGTTGGCGGTTAGAGGCTTGTTTGAAATCGTAGTACATCCAGTTGAGCGCAAAGGGCGTGCCCGGTTTTGTCATCGAGGTTTCCAGCACGCGATGCGTATAGTTGCTCAGGAAGTTGTAATTGATTCCCAGGTCGTCTTCGAAAGCCATAAAGATGTTGTAGTCGTCTTCTCTCAGGTCGATGTAGGAGTGGTGTTCCGTCACGTCGCGATTGCCCGTAATGAAAAGGCGGTTGGCAAACAGGGCTTCGATGTCGTGATAGTCGAAATCGAAGGGATATTCTCCTTTCAGTTCCGCAATCGATTCTGCCATATATTGTTTGTTGTAGCGGTCTATTATCACCAATTGTTCGGGGGTAATAAGCAAGCGGAAAAGTTCACTCCCTATAATGGGCATCCTCAACGAGAGTTGAATAGCCTCGCCCTTCTTTATCCGCAACTGCCCGTCGGCCGTATTGTTTTTGCCGTCGAGGGTGATGGTTGCGCTAAGCGGAGCCGATAAGCTATTGTAATGCAGCGAATGGTATTGGATTGCCTCGATGCGTTCTTGCTTCTCTACCTTTTGCAGGGCTATTAACCGCTGCGATGAACCGGCGTCTTTCGTGCTCTTGCAACCCGGTACCGCAGCCGTCAGGCTATCAATACGATCTAAAATACCACCGTGTCCTG
>DAIREI010000449.1:0-1585 GCA_036795675.1 Bacteroidales bacterium | reverse complement strand
CAATATATAAATAATACACGATGACTAAATCGAGCTACTTAAAAACAGGATTCATAGCATTGTTTATACTCAGCTTTACGCTCACTGCCGTCGCGCATACGGAGTCGAATTCGACTACCCTGCCTGCCGACAATACGGCCATGCACAACAAGTATGTCAGCCAACGGCCTCCGTTGAAAGACCGTTTGTTCCACTCCGAAGCGGTTGAAAAAGAAATAATACGGGTAAAACAACTGCTTACAAACGCCAAGTTGGCGTGGATGTTTGAGAACTGCTTCCCCAATACCTTAGATACCACGGTGCGTCATCGCGTAACCGACGGCAAAGACGATACGGTGGTTTATACGGGCGATATTCATGCCATGTGGCTACGCGACTCGAGCGCTCAGGTATGGCCTTATGTGCAATTTGCCAATCAAGACCCCGAGTTGAAGGCGATGTTGGCAGGCGTAATCAGGCGCCAGATGAAGTGCATCATTCTCGACCCTTATGCCAATGCTTTTCTCGACCCCTACGACCCCAATCCCGACCACCAATGGCAGTCGGACCTGACCGATATGAAGCCCGAATTGCACGAGCGCAAGTGGGAGATCGATTCTCTCTGCTATCCCATCCGCTTGGCCTATCATTATTGGCAAGTGACGGGCGATACAAGCGTATTTGATGAGAACTGGCTGTTGGCGATAGAAACCATCGTGAGAACCTTTAAGGAACAACAGCGTAAAGACAGTTTAGGTCCTTACAAGTTTCAACGCGAGACGCCCAAAGCCTCCGATACGGTAGTGAACGACGGTTGGGGCAACCCGGTGAAGCCTGTAGGACTGATTGCCTCGATGTTCCGCCCTTCGGATGATGCTACTATCTATCAGTTTCTTATTCCTTCCAATTTCTTTGCCGTAAGCTCATTACGCAAAGCTGCTTCGATAATGTACGACATGAACGAAGACGAACCTTTGGCCTACGAGTGCATTGCTTTGGCCGACGAGGTGGAAGCCGCTCTGGTGGAATACGGCACCGTTAAACATCCCAAGTACGACACTATCTATGCCTACGAAGTAGATGGATACGGCGGCGTAAACCTGATGGACGACGCCAATGTGCCCAGCCTCTTGGCCATGCCTTACCTCGGCGATGTGGATGTAGACGACCCCATTTATCAAGATACCCGCCGTTTTGTGTGGAGCGAAGACAATCCCTATTTCTTCAAAGGTACAGCAGGAGAGGGGATAGGCGGACCGCACGTATCGCACTTCAGCCTGAATATGATATGGCCCATGAGCATTATGATGAAAGCCTTTACTTCGCAAGACAACGAGGAGATAAAGCAATGCGTTAAGATGCTGATGGATACCGATGCCGGCACAGGCTTTATCCACGAGTCTTTTTATAAAGACGATGCCAATAAGTTCACCCGCGAATGGTTTGCCTGGCAAAACACCCTGTTCGGCGAACTGATATTGAAGTTGGTAAACGAAGGAAAAGTGGATTTGCTGAACAGCATTCAATAATACAGATAATAATTATTTGTCCACGAATTACACGAATTACACGAATGTTTTTAGTCGAATACAATTAATTAGTGTAA
>DAIREI010000448.1:0-1596 GCA_036795675.1 Bacteroidales bacterium | reverse complement strand
GCGTTGCATATCTACGATATGCCAAAAAACTATTGCTCTTATTTTCTACCGAGCTTTAATCCCTAATGGGATTTTTCTTGCCATTCCCTTTATAAAGAAACCCCGCGCTCACGCACGGGGCTATTGACATTTCGATGCTAATGCATCTTTTTCGTTTACTACGCTTTGTAAGAGAATCCGTGTAGATCCGTCCAATCCGCGTCATCCGCGTGCCATTATTTAAATAGCATAAAACGGTCTTCCATTGGCTTCTCTTCCTTGCTTTTATCTCTCGGCGGCTCTACGGGTATGCCGAAGGGCATTTGGGCAATAAGTTGCCAATCTTGCGGGAGGTTCCAGGTGGCACGTACCTCGTCGTCGATGATGGGGTTGTAGTGCTGGAGCGATGCGCCGAAGTGGCGGTCTTCCAGCATGGTCCACACGGTGAGCTGGTGCATGGCGTTTGTGTGCTGTCCCCAAGTGGGGTAGTTGTCGGCGTAGGAGGGGAACTGCTGTTGCAGTTCGCGCATTGCTTTCTGGTCTTCGAAGAAGAGGACGGTGCCGTAGCCCGAAGCGAACGACTTATTGATCTTAGCGTTGGTTTTCTCGAACTGTTCGGGCGATGTACGGACTTTCAGCGTTTGCCTTACTATATCCCAAAGCTTCTGGTGGTGTTCGCCCAGCAGCAAGACGATGCGTGTGGTTTGGGCGTTGTTGGCCGAGGGGATGAACCGCAGGGCGGTTTTCATTATACCTATTATCTCTTCATCGTCAATTATCGACTGATTGGACAGCGCATAGTAGCTGCGCCTGTGCTTTAATGCTTCTACAAATGTACTCATGGTTTTAATACTTAATATCGACTTACTTGTTTTACTCCCTTTACTGTTTTCAACTTCTTTATCAGTGTGTCGGCCGAAGAGGCGTCGCTCAGCAAAACGCTGAAGCTGCCTTGGAATAGTCCGTCGGCCGAGTCGACATTGATGGAGCGGAGCATGATCCCTTTCTCTTTCGATATTAAAGAGGTGATGTTGGTTACGATACCAATGTCGTCTACCCCTATAACACGTAAAGTGACCAAATAGTTTGCGCCCGACTTGCCCGCCCAGCGCGACTTAACCACCCGATAGCCGTATTTGTTGAACATGGCGGGCGCATTGGGGCAGTTGAGGCGGTGAATCTTTATCCCCTTGGACGATACAAAGCCGAAAATTTCGTCGCCATAGATGGGATTGCAGCACTTGGCCAGCGTATAGTCGATACCCGTAAGGCCTTTGTCTATCACCAATACGTCTTCTTTGGCGGTAATCTCTTCGATAGGAATTTGCGAAACAAAGTTCTCTACGCTATGCGGATGCTCTGCTGTCTCTTTTTCTTTCTTAAGCCAATCGACATATTGGTCAATAAAGTCATTCACATCCAAGCGCTCCAGAGCCAAGTCGATGTAGAAGTCCGTTACGCTCTTGTAGCCTTTCTTCTTGATGAGGCGCATGAGTGAAGCCTCGTCCTGTTCTATTTTGCGGTTCTTGAAGCGGCGCTGAAGCAGTTCTTTAGCAAAATCGACCTGCTTGGCCGATTGCTCCTTCAGCGATTGTTTAATCTTCACCCTCGCCCTCG
>DAIREI010000447.1:0-1612 GCA_036795675.1 Bacteroidales bacterium | reverse complement strand
CGTACTTCCTCTTTTATGTCACGCAAGACTGGATTATGAATATCGGGAAGCTATTTGTCGATATCCCCATAGCCGTAAATAACAGCAAGTTCTCGTGGAGCATGTTCTTCAATCCATGGATATTCTTAATTGCTTTGGCAATATGCTTCATCCTCAACTTCCTGTCGGCGTTTATCCCCGCTTGGCGTGCTTCGCGCAAAGAGATTGTCAGTTCTATTCACCAAGTTAAACAATAAAGCCTTATGATGAAAATAATAGGAACTCAATTGTGGAACCGCAAGCGCAGCAATGTCTGGATTGTCATCGAGCTTGTGCTGGTCTCCTGCCTTGTTTGGTATATTGTGGATTATCTCTTTGTATTCAATTACAACAAACAGATGCCTAATCATCGAAAAATTGACCATACATGGGCTATTGTCATAGATGAATATAAACCGTCTCATCCCGATTACAACAAAGAAGCAAGCACAGGAGAAAACCGGGAAGCCAACTATCAGCGCATCCTTCAGTCTGTAAAGAATTACCCCGGCGTAGAGACGATAGGGGTTTCTTTCTGGGGCTCTACCCCGTGTAGCGGCAGTTATAGCGGGACGACCTACAACAATGCCGAAGATTCCACCTTGACGGTTGGCGGGCAAATCATCCGCCTGCACGATCAAACCGACTTCTTCAAGGTCTTTTCCTATACAATGAATGAAGGGAAAACGCCTGTATCGGTACAAGACTTTGATTGGACAAACAAAGTCGTGTTGGCCAATATGGCCGCCAATGCACTTTTCCCCAGTGAGGAGTCGGTTGTTGGCAAAGCGATTACACAAGAAGAAGATAATAATTTATTGGTAGTAGGGGTAATTGACGATGTAAAGCGTTTTTATTACGAACGTCCCCAATCGGTGTTTTATTTCTCCTATCCGCTCGACTCTACTACCATTAGCCATGCCGAGTTGTCCATACGGATCAATCCCTCTATCCCCGATGCGCGCTTTAGGGAGGATTTTAAGAAAGAGATGTCGACTGCGCTGCAGGTGGGCAACTTTTACCTGAAAGATGTTCGTTCATTCCAGAAGTTAGAGAAAGACCAAGATACGTCGTTCGGGGTTACCACCAATATCCGTATGCGCACCTCCCTCATGGCTTTCTTCTTATTGAGTATTCTGCTGTGCATCATCGGCACTTTCTGGTACAGAATCAATGTGCGGAAAGAAGAGATTGGCATACGCAAGGCTTTGGGGGCTACCGACCGCAGCATTCTTACTTCCCTGCTGCTGGAAGGGTTGCTGTTGCTCACTATCGCCTTTATTCCCGCTATGATTATCGAGTATCAATTTGTGCGCGCCGGACTGATAGAAACCGTGGGCTTATCTTTCAACGGCGGCAACCCTACGGCCTATCTGCTCGACCGCACCCTCCTCCGCTTCCTCATCACCAACGGTATCACCTGGCTGATAATGGCGGTAGTGATGGTGGCGGCTACATTGCTTCCAGCTATATCGGCAAGCAAGGTAATGCCGGTGGAGGCGTTGAGAGATGAGTAAACACCTCCCCCCCGCCCCCTCCCAAGGAGGGGGAGTTAAGTCGCAAAAACCTCATAGCCCCCTTCAGGGGGTTGGGG
>DAIREI010000446.1:0-1619 GCA_036795675.1 Bacteroidales bacterium | reverse complement strand
TATTCTCAATATTTGTCATTCATAACCCAAGGCGTCGCTTCGCTTGCCGTTGGGCTGAATTAAACCAGGCTTTCAGCCCTTTTTCGCTTCGCGCGAACTCTTAGTTCTTAGTTCTTAACTCTTAACTAATCAACCCGCCCAACAAATGTTCTATCTTCTCTATCTTCACCGTTTGCTGTTCGTCGGTGAATATGTTCTTTATCCTTGCTTGGCCTAATTTGACGTCATCATCATTAATAATGACTACAATGCCTATGTGGTTGTTTTTGGCGTAGGTTATTTGCTTGTTAAACTTGGCCTTATCGGGATAAAGCTCGGTACGGATATGCTTGGCTCGCATCAGGTTGACGTGCTTCAGGAGCAGCCCTTCATCTACATTATCTAAGTTGAGGAAGATGACTTGGGTGTCCTGCATAGCGCTTTCAGGGTAAAGGTCGAGCTGATTCAGTACATCGAAGATGCGGTCGGCTCCGAAGGAAATACCAACGCCCGAAGTGCCCGGCATACCGAACACCCCCGTAAGGTTGTCGTAACGGCCGCCGCCGGTAATGCTTCCTATCTCTACATCGAGGGCTTTTACCTCGAAGATGGCGCCGGTGTAATAGCTCAATCCGCGGGCCAGCGTCAGGTCTACCTCCAAGTCGGCTTTTAGCGAAAGCAGTTCTACTTTGTCGAGAATATATTCGAGTTCTTCTATTCCTTTCATTCCGGTATCGGATCCGGCTAATACTACGCGAAGCACTTCCAGCTTTTCGCGATTGTTGCCTTTCATCAAGATGATGGGTTGAAGTCGTTTAACAGCTTCGGCAGATATGCCCTTGGCCGTCAACTCTTCGTTTACTTTGTCCAAGCCTATCTTGTCCAACTTGTCGATAGCTACGGTGATGTCTACTATCTTGTCGGCTTCGTTTACCGTTTCGGCTATACCTGTCAGTATCTTTCGGTTATTTAGTTTTATAACCACCCGTACGTCGAAGTGGCGGTACACCTCGTCGGTTATCTGGATAATCTCCACTTCATTAAGCAACGAGTCCGATCCTACCACATCCACATCGCATTGGAAGAACTCGCGGTAACGACCCTTTTGTGGCCTGTCGGCACGCCAAACGGGCTGTATCTGAAAGCGCTTGAAGGGGAAAGTTATATCGTTGCGGTGCTGTACCACGTAGCGGGCGAAGGGAACGGTAAGGTCATAACGCAGGCCTTTCTCTGATAGTTGATTGGCAAGGCGTGCCAGGTTGCGGTTATCCAAATCATCGGGGTTTACGTCTCTCATAAAGTCGCCCGAGTTCAAAATCTTAAACAGCAGCTTGTCGCCCTCTTCTCCGTACTTGCCCATCAGGGTAGAGAGGTTCTCCATGGCCGGGGTTTCTATCTGTTTGTAACCATAAGGGCTGAAGACATTGCGTATGGTGTCGAATATATAGTTGCGCTTGGCCATCTCTTCGGGCGAGAAGTCGCGCGTGCCTTTGGGTATGGAGGGTTTCTGTATCATAAACTATTAAATAATGTTATCTTTTTCTTGCTTATGCAACCAATCACGTGCATTAGCGTTATCTTTGTATAGACTTTAATTTCGCGAATATCATGATTATAATTAAATTCCTCTTTATCATGCT
>DAIREI010000445.1:0-1628 GCA_036795675.1 Bacteroidales bacterium | reverse complement strand
GACTCACTGGCCGACGTAATAAGCTTTGGAGCGGCGCCGGGCTTTATTGTTTTCAGCTACCTGTCGGCTACGGCTACGCATACCATGCTCTCCAACAGCTTGCCTATGTTGGCCTTCCTTATTCCTGTATTCGCGGCCGTACGCTTGGCCAAATTTAATGTAGATACCCGCCAAACCGAGCATTTCCTCGGGCTTCCCGTACCGGCCAACGGCATCTTCTGGGGCGCTTTTGTCCTGGCCCTGTATTCCTATAGTACGCTATCGCCCAATACCGAAGCCATTATAATAATCGTTCTCGTCCTTATCTTTTCGTTACTTATGGTGTCTGAAATACCCATGTTCTCGCTCAAGTTTAAGAACATGGCATTGAAGGGGAATGAATGGCCCTTCACCTATATTATATTAGCCGTTATTACCATGATAATCTTTGCCGGCATCGGACTTATTTTAGGCGGAATATGCGCTGTAATCCTATTATATATTTTAATGTCGATCATTAAATCCGTTTTAATCAAATGATTTCTGGATGAAGAAAAAGAAAAAACCATTACCTCTTATCGAGAACCTCACCATCAGCGGGATAGCCGCCGAAGGCAAAGCCATTGCACGGCTCGACAACCTGGTGATATTCATTCCCTTTGCCGTTCCCAGCGATGTGGTAGACGTGCAACTGACGCGCAAAAAGAACTCTTATGCCGAAGGGCGGGTGGTGAAGTTCCATTCATATTCGTCCGACCGAGCCGAGGCTTTCTGCGAGCACTACGGCATTTGCGGGGGATGTAAGTGGCAGATACTCCCCTACCCTTCGCAGCTTCGATATAAGCATCAACAGGTAACGGATAACCTTACCCGTATAGGGAAAGTGGAATTGCCCGAAATCTGCCCTGTGCTTGGTTCGGACAAAACCGTTTTTTACCGCAATAAGTTAGAGTTTACCTTCTCCAACAAGCGCTGGATGACGCAGGAGGAGATTAGTTCGGGCGTTGAGTTCGACAATATGAACGCGCTGGGATTTCATATCCCGGGCAAATTCGATAAGGTGCTCGACATTAATAAGTGTTGGCTTCAAGACGATATATCCAACCGGATACGCAACGAGATAAAACGCTTTGCCAATGAGCAAGAATATTCTTTCTTCGACCTGCGGAACCAACACGGTCTGCTTCGCAACATTATTATCCGCACAACCACCACGGGCGAAGTAATGCTTATCGTTGTTTTCTACGAAGACGACCCCGAAAAGCGTGAGCAACTGCTTAGCCACATTCAAACCCAATTCTCCGAGATTACTTCCCTCCTTTATATTATCAACCAAAAAGCCAACGACACCATCACCGACCAGACGGTACACACCTATGCCGGTAAGGATTTCATCACCGAAGAGATGGAAGGCTTGCAGTTCAGGATAGGTCCTAAGTCGTTCTACCAGACCAATAGCGAACAGGCCTACGAACTCTACAAGATTGTGCGTGACTTTGCCGGCCTTACAGGCAGCGAACTCGTCTACGACCTCTACACCGGCACGGGGACGATCGCCAACTTCGTCGCCCGAAACGCCCGGCAAGTAATTGGGATAGAATATGTGCCCGAAGCCATCGAGGACGCCAAAATCAATTCGGCCATCAACG
>DAIREI010000444.1:0-1632 GCA_036795675.1 Bacteroidales bacterium | reverse complement strand
CATCGGGGATTTCAACACTCCCGGTGAAAGTAAAGGTATTGTTCACAGCAACAGTACTATCAATAGCCGGTGCTGTACGTACTTGTTTGCCGTTTGCTTTCAGATAGACATAAGTGCTGTCGGGTAGTTCGTCGGCAATAGTTCCTTTGATTTCGTACTGCGGTTTTTGTTTACAAGCGGTTACTGCAAAGAGCACTAACACGAGTAGAATTAGATTCTTTTTCATTATAAAACGGATTTAAGATGAATACTTGAGGACTGATTTATCTTGCAAATGTAAATGATTTTCGGCGATATACAAAACAAATTATTGTAGCGAATTCACTATATTTGCATCCAAACACAGATTAAACAAACCCAACTAATATGAACACAACCATCAATCAACGGCTTCACGAACAGGCCGAAAGCGACTATAAAGTCTTCAATGAAAGGATTATCCCTACCCACTACGAGATACTGGGTATTCGTATGCCTGCCTTGAAGAAGCTGGCCAAGGAGTTGGCGCAAGATCCCGATGTGAATATCTACTTAGATAATGCCGAATTTACCACTTACGAACATGTCTTGCTCTACGGCCTTACCTTGGGGCAGGTGAAGCACCTTTCGGTGGAAGAGTTGTTCGCCTACTTAGACCCGCTGATATTGAAGTTCGATAACTGGGCGCACGTAGATACGCTGGTTTCGGCTTTCGGCTTATTAAAAAAGCATCGCGAGGCGGTATTGGAGCATTACCTGCCGATGAAAACCCACGAAGGAGAGTTTACCAAACGCTTCTTTGTCATCTTGCTGATGGACTACTTCATGGATGAGGAGAGCATCGACTCTACTTTGCAGCACTGGCAGGAAGTGCCGCAGGGGCAGTACTACGTAGATATGGCCATTGCTTGGGCAATAAGCGTGGGATTGGTGAAGCATTACGATAATACCCTCGCAGTATTGAAACAACAGTCTTTCTCTAAGTTTGTCCACAACAAGGCTATACAGAAAGCGCGCGAGAGCTGCCGCATCAGCCCTGATACAAAAGATTTCCTGAATAGGATGAAAATAAAATAAATTGCCAAACTCTACAGCCTTGCTCCACCATCGTGTCGCGCAACCTTGTCAACTCACTTGTCAGCATTCCAAAACGCTGTTCCAAAACTTTTTGTTCTTGGTTCTTCCAAAATACAAGCAAATATGCTATCTTTGCCATAAGTAAACTCTTAATCAATAAATAGTATGAAAGATAATATTGTTATCACCATAGGCCGGCAGTTGGGTAGTGGAGGAAAGAAAATAGGTGAGCTTTTATCGAAAGAACTTGGCATCCCATGCTATGATAAAGAGCTGATACAGTTGGCTTCGCAGGAGAGCGGACTGGGCAGGGAACTCTTCGAGCAGGTAGACGAGAAGACACGCTTCAGTTTCTTCGGCAGCTACCTGGGTTTCCGGTCGGGCTATATGGGCGATAGCTCTAACAATTACCTTTGCAACGAGGCTCTCTTCAAGATACAGAGCGATGTGATCCGCAACCTGGCGGAGAAAGAATCCGCCATATTTGTAGGCCGTTGTGCCGACTATATTTTGCGCGACCAGCCTCGCCTGATTTCGGTATTTATTACGGCCGACCAGGCCGACAGAATAAGCCGG
>DAIREI010000443.1:0-1649 GCA_036795675.1 Bacteroidales bacterium | reverse complement strand
ACTTATGTTTTTGTGTCTATATTACACTACCCACAACTCTTATGTTAACTAATTACTTGAAAGTGCCACTTATCAATACATACGACTTGAACTAATGAGTTGTTCCCTTTCATACTGCCAAAATTAATAAATATTTGATAAGCAGCAATAAAAATAATAAAAAATCATCCAAATCAGATTGTGTAAAGAAAAAACTCTAAAACTTATAATCAGACTTCTCTTCCTCTAAGGAATTGAGAAGATATTCAATTTTTAGCGTAGGGTTTCCAGATAAACATTCTTTAGCGAGTCGAACTCTTGGCGGTGAGCTTCGTCTATTGGCTCCGAGGCGGGCGATTCCATCGTGAAGGGATTGATGGGTTTGCCGTTCATCCATACACGAAAATCGAGGTGAGGCCCGGTAGAGGTGCCGGTACTGCCTACATAGCCGATTACCTGCCCCTGCGATACCCGGCTGCCTACTTGTATACCCTCGCCGTACTTCGAAAGGTGAAGATAAGCCGTGGTGTACACGCTGTTGTGCCGTATCTTAACTGTATGTCCGCCGGCTCCTTTGTAACCTTTCTCTATTACCACGCCGTCGCCTATGGTGACTACAGGCGTACCCATAGGAGCAGCATAATCTACTCCCGTATGAGGTTTCACCACACGATGAATAGGGTGCATACGGGTATAGGTGAAGTGCGAAGAGATGCGCGAATAATTGAGCGGGGCTTTCAGGAAAGCGCGTTTAAGGCTTTCACCAGCTTCGTTGTAATACCCCGAAATGCTATCTTGCTCGTAAGCAAAGGCGTAAATATCCTTCCCCGCGTGAGTGAACAAGACGGCATGAATGGGGCCAAGACCTACAAAGGTAGAGTCGACATAAATATTATCATACACCGCCGAGAAGGAGTCTCCTTTTTGCAAACCGAAGAAGTCGATCGTCCAGGCGTAGATATCCGACATACGCAAGGCGAACTCATAAGGCAACCCGTTATCGACCACCGCATTCCATAGCGAGCTGTTGATGGTTCCCTGTGCCGTATGTGTCTCTATCCGGGTGGGATGCGAACCGGAATAAATCGCCAAAGAATCGGTAAAGTCGAAAACCACATAGTCGGTCAGCGACTTCTCATAAATCCAATACGAGGGAGCACAGAGGCTGTCGCCCTTGTATAAGGTTTTATGTATCTTGCCGGGACGAATGGAACGCACATTAAATACCGAAGGGTCGATGGTGTTCAGTTTGGCAATATTGGCCTGCGACACCCCAATGTCTACAAAAACTTGCGAAAGATAAGTCTTAGAACGGATAACATCCTCCATCATCACAAACGAATCGACAGGGATGCCATAGACGATGCGGCAGGGTTCGGGTTCTTGCTTTACGGTAGCTTCTTTTTTCTCCAGCTTATCGGAAAGCGGTTTGTCTACAACAACAAGGATTAGTAGAATAATGATTAATATTGCAATTACAATATCAATGATTAGATGTTTGCGTTTCATCTTGCAAAAATAGGGAAAGCAAATGAAGCTTGCAACTCAAAGAAGAAAAAGATCCCCATAAACATCAGAGGCTGTCTCATCGACAGCCTCCTCTTCAATTAAAACTGGTTGAATCTATAAAATAGTCAAGGTTTGAATTTATACTAAAACAGGATTGAAAA
>DAIREI010000442.1:0-1673 GCA_036795675.1 Bacteroidales bacterium | reverse complement strand
GACAGGAGCACCGCCTACCATTACTTTTACTTTCTCGCGAATACCGGCGGCTTTCAACGCTTCGATCACTACTTCCATATAGGTCATTGTAGTTGTTAGCAAGGCGCTTATGCAAAGAATATCTGCATTATACTCTTTTACGGCTTCTACAAATTTCTCGGCCGGAACATCGATACCGATATTGATTACTTCAAATCCGCAGCCTTCGAACATAGAGGCCACGAGGTTTTTGCCAATGTCGTGCAGGTCGCCTTTCACTGTACCGATCACCACCCTGCCAATGGTTACCGAAGCCGCTCCCTGAAGTAAAGGCTTCAATAATTCCAATGCGCCTTTCATGGCACGGGCAGACATCAAGAGTTGGGGCACAAAGGCTTTTCCGTCCTGAAAACGTTGCCCGATCTCGCCCATGGCTTTGATCATATAGTCGTTAATAATAAGCTGAGGTGCTACACCTTCGTTAATAGCCTCTTGGGTTATTTCTATGGCTTGTTCCATTTTACCGGCCAATATAGCGTCGTAGAGTTGAGTTAATTCCATAATGAGTTATAAGTTTTGAGTTAATACTCTTCTAAAATACGTATTGCTTGTTCTATCTCTTTTTCGTTTTTAAAATCCATCAGGATATTCAGGCCGTTATTGCCTACATTATCTAACAGAGGCCGAAGTTCGTTTAACGTTACCCAACAGGCCATAATTGATTTACCGCCTGCCAATATCCTACGATACAGCTCGTACCACTTCGGATCACCGCCCTGCGGTTCTCCCACACCCGGAGTCCATTGAATGGCGTTGAGTTCTTCTATTTCAAGTAGCGCATCGACATGGCGGATAGCTCCCACTCCATCCAAATGATAAAGGGTATAGTCTATCTTTTGGCATTGTTGGCGCAGGTAGGGTTGTGCAAAACGACGGAAATCGTCTTCACTGATCATAATCGATATATCGCTTTGTAGCTTGCTCACTTTACCCGGCCCCCAGATGGAAAAATAGCAGAAAGCCATTTCATCGCCTTCGCGGATAATATCGTACAGTTCATCGAACACGCGAAAGTAGATGTCATTGATCTGTTGTATTTGGCGTTCAAGGCGTTCGGGGTTCATCACCGTATCCATCAATACAGTATCTGTTCCGTGAAGAGCCGCCAGAATATCCATTCCTTCCATCAAATCGGGCATGCCTACAAAATAATTGCCATTGGCTCGTTGCTTGCAAGCGCGCAGTAAGGCTTTATGTAGTTTCCATGCTTCATTTTCCGGATCGAATACGATATCGTCCTGCGGGTTTGGGCTGGGATGTATCCAAATGGTATCTTCTCCACCCTCCAACACGCCGCCCAATATGGCAGCAAGCGACCCCGGACCTAACTGCGTATTGGCCACGGCAGGGATGTCGGCCAGAAAAGAACTGCGCGACAGGTAGTTGTTCAATTCATCGGCACGCCATTCCGGATCGAACCAACGCTGATTCAGATCTTTGGGAGGCATCGGAGCCTCAACAGGTGCATGAGGTTTTACTCCTTCTTGCAAGTGCTCCCACATATTGATAAGCACCCCTTTCCCGTTCCACCAGTCGAGATAACGACGGCTGCTCTCTTCCCAATTGTCTTTCCAACGGCAAGGGTAAGGTGTTGTATTTACATCTTTCATAGGGCTATTCCTTTAAAGTTCTCA
>DAIREI010000441.1:0-1673 GCA_036795675.1 Bacteroidales bacterium | reverse complement strand
AGAGTCCTTAGAAAAAGTGTAGTCAAACTACAAAAAGTCGTTGGAGTTTGTGTATCTTTGCACATAAATTCATAAGGAGTTTGTGTATATGGAAAGAAATGCAATGCAATCTTTAAGGGATTGGAAGAATAAAGCCGGGCGTAAACCGCTCATCGTACGCGGTGCGCGACAAGTGGGTAAGACTTGGTTGATACAGGAGTTCGGGAAGCAAGAATACCGCCGGGTGGCTTATGTCAACTTCGAGAGCGCCAAGTTGATGCAAGATATATTCAAAGCCGATTTCGATACCAAACGGCTTCTCTTAGCTGTGCAGATTGAGACCGGAGTGCAAATTATCCCCGAAGATACCTTAATCATCTTTGATGAAATACAGGAAGCTGAAGGCGGATTGACTTCATTGAAATACTTCTGCGAAAATAGTCCCGAATATCATATCATTGCTGCCGGTTCCCTCTTGGGTGTCGCTTTGCATAGCACACAATCATTCCCCGTGGGGAAAGTAGATTTTATGGATTTGTATCCGCTCGATTTCTCGGAGTTTCTATTGGCCATGCGTCAAGATAGCCTATTGGAGCTATTAAGAAATAAAGATTGGGAAATGGTGAAAGCCTTTAAGAGCAAGTACATCGAGCTACTTAAGCAATACTATTATATTGGAGGGATGCCCGAGGTAGTTGCTTCATTCATCAAGAAAAATGATTTGGATGAGGTACGTAATCTTCAGAAAAATATATTGATAGCCTACGAACAAGATTTCTCCAAGCATGCGCCTAATGATATTGTGCCACGGATAAGAATGCTTTGGAATTCTATTCCCGCACAGCTTGCCAGAGAGAATAAGAAATTCATATACGGGCAGGTGAAAAAAGGCGCACGGGCAAAGGATTATGAGTTGGCTCTTTCATGGCTTATCGATAGCGGTCTGGTCTATAAGATAGATAGGATTACCAAGCCTGCCATCCCGTTGAAAGGGTATGTTGACAATAGCGCCTTTAAATTGTACACCTTAGATGTGGGTTTGCTCTGTGCCATGGGCGATATCGACGCTCGGGTATTGCTTGAAGGCAATGAGATATTCGAAGAGTTTAAGGGAGCTTTAACGGAGCAATATGTACTCGAGCAACTGATTGTTAATGACAAACTGTCTATATATTATTGGTCGTCGGAAGGAGGTGGAACCGCGGAAGTGGATTTTGTGGTTCAGTACCAAGATAAGGTAATCTCCATAGAAGTAAAAGCTTCGGAAAACCTGCAAGCCAAGAGCCTAAAGGTGTATTGCGAAAAGTATAAACCCCCAATGGCCGTACGCACTTCCATGTCAGACTATCGCGAGGAAGAGTGGTTGACGAATGTGCCGCTGTATGCTATAGGGCAAATGACTACACTAATTCCTTGAATTCTTTCATTAAATGCACTACATTTGTGGTGTAAACGTTATCTCGCTTATTATGCAACCCCTTGTACGCAGTAACGACATTGCCGCCGATTTAGCTTCCCTGCTGCGAAGCATCAGTTACGAAGGCTTGTTTATCCTCTCCGATAAACATACGGAGCAGCATTGCCTGCCGAACATCAATACCTTCCCCGAAACGGCTTGGGCGAAGAAGTTCGTTATTCCCGCAGGAGATGATAATAAGAATATAGACACCTTATGCGCGGTATGGAAATTCCTG
>DAIREI010000440.1:0-1684 GCA_036795675.1 Bacteroidales bacterium | reverse complement strand
TAGAAGAATGAAACAAACAATTAAAACCCTTTTAATAATCCTCGTATTCCTTTCCGGCATTACCCAAGGGCTGACTGCCCAAATCAGTTTTGGCGGAATACCGCCCAGTTTTGATTACGAATCGAATCAATTTGAACGTCTTGAAGCTATCAATATCCCTTTGCTTGCCGGCCTTGACGAGATTAAGCGGACGGCCGAAGAAGATGAACTCTGGGGCTATGCTCCTCTTGTGGCCACGGCAATCACCATAAATATTGATTTGGCAAAAGACGGACAATGGACTGCATTGACTGACGGAACACAGATATGCCGCCTGCAACTACATGCCGAAGGCGCTTCCTCTTTATTGTTATCTTATAAAACATTCAATTTGCCCGAAGGATCTTCGCTCTATATATATACAATAAGGAGAGAAATCACCTGACAGGCGCTTATACGGCTAAGTCCAATCCTAAGGGTAAAAGCTTCACTACCGAGGCGGTAAATGGCGATAATATTATATTGGAATATGTATCCCGTTCCGAAGAATTGCCCCGAATAGTTATTGATAATGTGGGCTATTGCTTTGCCGACGACTTGCAGAAAATAGGCGAATCGGGCGATTGCATGGTCAATATCAATTGCAGCCCCGAGGGCGATGATTGGCAGACCGAGAAGAAAGGCGTATGCAAGATGCTGATGTATCTTACCAATGGCTCGCAAGGCACGGGCTGGTATCTCTGCACCGGTTCGTTGATCAACAACACAGCGCAAGACCTCACCCCTTATGTGCTTTCGGCCAACCATTGCATTAGCGGCGTGGCAGACGGCGA
Organism: Bacteroidales bacterium; assembly: GCA_036795675.1. Taxonomy (GTDB): domain Bacteria; phylum Bacteroidota; class Bacteroidia; order Bacteroidales; family Azobacteroidaceae; genus Azobacteroides. The sequence goes on along the minus strand of DAIREI010000440.1, from coordinate 872 downwards.
CCTCGACCGCTGGCAGTTTCTCTTTCATTATGAATCGGAGGGGTGCGCTAATGCCTATCCAGAGAACTCCTACACCTTGGTGGGTTGCTATTTCCGTGCTTCTACTCCCATAGTGGGCGGAGCGGATGGTTTATTGTTAGAGTTGTCTTCCGAAGTCCCCGCCAAATGGGATGTTTTCTTCAACGGCTGGGACAGACGCAACGAAGTGGTGCCGGGTTTGGGCGTAGGCATCCACCATCCTGCAGGTGACCTGAAAAAGATTACTACATTCAACAATTATGTAGCGGGAACATGGCCGGGTGCGGATTATAATCCCCCTGGAGCCAATGATGCACATTGGATTTATTCGTCTATCGAAACGGAAAACGGGCATGGCGTTACCGAGGGCGGTTCGTCGGGTTCGCCTATGTTCAGCAAAGAGAAGCTGATCGTGGGTACGCTTACCGGTGGCAGCTCGGCTTGCAATCGGCTATTCGGGCAGAACTACTATGGCAAGTTGTGGTATCATTGGGACAAAAGCGGTGGCTCGTCCGAAGAGCAAATGAAGTATTGGCTCGATCCGCTCGACTTGGGAGTGGAAACCCTCGAGGGAATTGCTTTCAATCCCGCCAGCCCCAGAGTGGAGACAAGCAAGCAATCGTTCTCTTTTAGCGGGATGGAGTACGTGGGGCAACCGCAGGAAGGAGAAATGGTAGAAATATTAGGCTATAATCTTACAGAGAATATTCATGTAGAAACCGCTCTTCCTTTTGAGCTTTCGATTGATAAAGCAGGGTGGGGAACAAGCCTTGCATTGCCTCCGGCAGGAGCAACAATCTATTTGAGGTATGCGCCCGGGCAGCCCGGCGTTTATTTAGAAGAGATAAATATAA
>DAIREI010000439.1:0-1684 GCA_036795675.1 Bacteroidales bacterium | reverse complement strand
TGACTCCCCAACAATTGCCTGCGGCTGCTATACCCTATATACTTACATTGTTGGCTGTATCGGGGTTTACGGTCTATCGAAATAAAAGAAGAACAACATGAACAGAGTACTCTCGTCGCTTATCGCGCTGCTTACGATTACCGGATTAAATGCCCAGCACAACATACCTGTCCCCAAATTGATAGTCAATATCACGGTTGACCAGCTCAGGGGCGACTATCTCCAATATTTCAGCAATACATTTGGCGAAAGAGGCTTTAAGCGCCTCATAAACGAGGGTTTGATGTACCACCAAGTCGATTTCGGCTTCCCCAACCTCTGCGAATCGAGTGCCATTGCTACCATTGCCACAGGAGCCTATCCCTATTATCACGGTGTGGTGGCCGACAAGAAATACGATGTATCCATGCGAAAAGAAGTATCGGTAGTCTCAGACAATAACTACCTGGGCAACTACACAACCGACCGCTTTTCGCCTTTAGTATTGCAATGCTCTACCTTGGGCGACGAACTGAAGACCGCCACCAAGGGTACGTGCGACGTTTACTCGGTAGCCCCCAACCCCGAGGCCGCCATTCTTTCGGTAGGCCGCTATGCCGACGGCGCTTTTTGGCTCGATGACTACAACGGCACCTGGGCTACCACCACTTTCTACAAAAAAGATATACCTTATTATATAGACCGCTTCAATACCACCGAAGCCTTCGGGGTAACGGCCGACAAATCGTGGATACAATCGCAGTCGCAATACGGCGGTTTCCCCTATTCGGGCACGAGAACTCACTTCAACTATCCCTTCTCGCGGGGAGATAATGAGCGTTTTATCAAGATAAAGCAAACGGCATTGATTAATGAGCAGATTACTACGTTGGCGATTCGTTTTATCGAACAAGCCCGCTTAGGATCGCGCAACAATCCCGATATGCTCAACATCACCTACTATGCGGGCAACTATAAGTATGCAGGCTATACCGACGAATACAACTACGAGATACAAGACATTTACTATCGCCTCGATAAAGAGCTGGCAAGTTTGCTCGACCATATCGACAAGAAGGTGGGAATGAATAATGTGCTTGTTGTTGTGACCTCTACCGGTTATTTCGATTCGTGGGTGAACAGTTCGACAGACTTTCCGCTCTTCGGCGAATTTTATCCCAACCGTTGCACCGCCTTGTTGAATATGTACCTGATGGCCACTTATGGACAGGGCGCCTGGGTGCAATCTTACTACAACGAACAGATATACCTCAATAAGAAACTGGTGGAGGACATGAACCTCGATTGGGCGGAAGTAGTAGCTTCGGCTGCCGAATTTGTCTCGCAGTTCAGCGGTGTACAGGAAGTAACCACCATGGGGCAATGGCTCTACGACGATACCGGCCGTTCGGTTGATTTCCGTCGCGGGATGAACAAGCGAATGAGCGGCGACATCTTTATCGAATTGCAGCCTGGCTGGGTGATTGCCAACGATGACAATCCTACCAAGCCGCGCTTTCATCGCGAAACGGGTATAATGACTCCGGCCATCTTCTTGGGTAGTTCCATCAAAAACCAACACGTGTATCGTCCCGTAAAGGCTACCGAAATAGCGCCGACACTGTCGTTCGTGCTGCGGATACGCCCGCCAAACGGTACAAAGGAGAAGCCGCTGCAGGAGTTTTTGCAAAAGAACTAAGCCACC
>DAIREI010000438.1:0-1691 GCA_036795675.1 Bacteroidales bacterium | reverse complement strand
CAGGACGAGAGAAATCCACGGAACCGTCTTCCTGTTGGTAAGTGAAGAGCCGGATAAGATTATCGGCACTATCCAATCGCGGGCGCAACTGCTTAACGTGCCTCCCATTGCGGCACCGGATATGATGGCTGCTTTGCAGGAAAGGTACGAAATGTACGACGAAGATGCCCAATGGCTTACCCATTTGGCACGAGGCAATTACCGGGAAGCTATGCGCATAGAAGAGTCGGCGGGTGATAATGAACTCTACCTGGAGTTATTTAAGTCTATTATGCGCAACTCATGGCAACGCGATGTAAAGGAAATGAAGAATAAAGCGGAGTACTTTGCTTCGTTGGGACGGGATAAGCAAAAGAACTTTCTGGCATACGCCCAGCGCTTGATACGCGAGAATTTCATTATGCGGATACAAATGCCCGAAATCAACTACCTGAACAGGAAAGAGGCGGAATTTGCCGTGAAATTCTCCAACTATGTGAATGAAAATAATGTAATGGATTTTATGGAAGAATTGTCGCTGGCGGAACGGCACATCGAACAGAATGTGAACCCCCGCATGATATTCTTCGATATATCCTTAAAAATAGCAGTACTATTAAAAAAGTAATATGGAATACCGATTATATAACGGACAATGCTGCATGAACTCCAAAGGTTGCAGCAAACGACAGAATCAGAAACTGAACACCTACGATTGGCTTTGCGACATTCCCGAATCGGAACAGGCAACCGACTACGTAGAGGTGCAGTTTAAGAATACAAGAAAAGGATATTACCTGAACAGTAATAAGTTGCCCTTAGAAAAAGGCGACATCGTGGCGGTAGAATCTTCGCCCGGGCACGACATCGGCGCAGTAACCATGACGGGTCGGCTTGTGCTGCTTCAGATGAAGAAATACCGTATGCGCCCCGATGCGGAGATAAGACGGGTGTATCGCAAGGCCAAGCCCTCCGACCTGGAGAAATACGAAGAGGCCAAGGCCAAAGAACACGAGACGATGATACAGTCGCGCAAGATTGCCGAAAAGCTCGGACTTCAGATGAAGATAGGCGATGTGGAATACCAGGGCGATGGCAACAAGGCCATTTTCTATTATATTGCCGACGAACGTGTCGACTTTCGCCAACTGATTAAAGACCTGGCCGAGGCTTTCCGTGTACGCATCGAGATGAAACAAATCGGCGCACGCCAGGAGGCGGGTAGGATAGGGGGGATAGGCCCTTGCGGACGCGAACTCTGCTGCTCGGGCTGGATCACCAGCTTTGTATCGGTGTCGACGGGTTCGGCTCGTATTCAAGATATATCGCTCAACCCTCAGAAGTTGGCCGGGCAATGCGCCAAACTGAAGTGCTGCCTCAATTACGAAGTAGACGATTATATGGAAGCGCAGGCTCGTTTCCCGTCGAAAGAGGTGCACTTAGATACCAAAGACAACACCTACTACCACTTCAAGACCGATGTGTTTAAGAATCAGATGCAGTACTCCACCGATAAGCACTTCGCTGCCAATTTGGTTACGATTACCCCCGAGCGTGCCTTTCAGGTGATTAATATGAACAAGAAAGGCGAAAAACCGCAGTCGTTGTTGGAAGAGAGCAAACAAGCAGCTCCGAAGAAAGAGTATCAGGACATCCTGGAAGAGAATATTAGCCGCTTCGATAACCTGAAGAAAAAGAAGAAAAAGAAAAAG
>DAIREI010000437.1:0-1695 GCA_036795675.1 Bacteroidales bacterium | reverse complement strand
CATGGCAGGAACATTATTGGCTCGTAAAGGACAAGGAGTTCCTGTAGGTTCAATCACTCAATTAGCTACCATGCGTTTGGGTAAAAGAGAAGAAAACCGCTTCCCCAAGATTAAAGATGCCGTGCCATTGGCCGACCTGAACGACATCGTATTCGGTGGATGGGATATCTTTGAAGACAACGCCTACGAAGCTGCACGCCACGCAGAAGTATTAACCGCCGAAGACCTTGATAAAGTGAAAGACGAAATGGTAGCCATCAAGCCCATGAGGGCCGTTTTCGACCAAGACTTCGTTAAACGCCTGCACGGCACGTGGGTAAAGTCGGCTCCAACCAAATGGGATTTGGCCGAACAAGTAAAGCAAGATATAGAGAACTTTAAGAAAGAGTATAACTGCGACCGTATGGTGGTAATATGGTGCGGAAGTACCGAAGTGTTCACGCCGCTGTCTGATGTACACAAAACGCTTGCCGCTTTTGAAAAGGGACTAAAGGAAAATCACAAAGACATTGCTCCGTCAAACATCTACGCTTATGCTTCAATAGCCTTGGGCATTCCTTATATTAATGGCGCTCCCAACCTTACGGTTGACATTCCCGCTATGTGGGAACTGTCGGAAAATACCAATACGCCTATCTGCGGTAAAGACTTCAAGACAGGGCAAACCATGCTGAAGACAGTACTTTCTCCCATGTTGAAGACCCGTATGTTGGGCTTGGATGGTTGGTTCTCTACCAACATCCTCGGTAACCGCGACGGTGAAGTGCTGGACGACCCAGGTTCATTCAAAACCAAAGAAGAATCGAAGCTTTCGGTAATCGACAACATTCTTCAACCCGAACTTTATCCCGAACTTTACGGTAATGTATATCATAAGGTTCGTATCAACTACTATCCTCCCCGCAAAGACAATAAAGAAGGTTGGGACAATATCGACCTCTTCGGTTGGTTGGGCTACCCGATGCAGTTGAAGGTGGATTTCCTCTGCCGCGACTCCATCCTGGCCGCTCCTTTGTGCCTCGACCTTGTGCTGTTTTCCGACCTGGCGCAGCGTGCCGGCATGAGTGGAATACAAGATTGGTTGTCGTTCTACTTCAAAAGCCCGATGCACGAACCCAGCAAGATTGCAGAGCACGATTTATTCATTCAATACGTTAAACTAAAAAATACGCTTCGTACAATCATTGGTGAAGAAACCATTGATTTTATCGACTAAGAACTAAAACAAGTGAAACGAGTAAACGAGGTTCTCATCCCGTTTACTCGTTCCCTTGTACTTCACTATGAAAGAACAGCTGATAGGTATAGAAGATTTACAGAAAATGAGCCCCGTATTCAGGGGAACTCGAGGAAAACTCTTTGCTAAATTCATTCTGAAACTCGGCGGACTGCACCATGCCAACAAGGTGTACGATGCCGGCAAAGTGCATACGGGCAGCGACATAGAAGATGCCATGCTCGACTCCATTGGCATCGAACGCAAGGTGTACAATATAGACGTCTTGAAGCAGCTCGACGGCCAACCCTTTATCACCGTATCCAATCATCCTTACGGACATATAGACGGGATAGCCATGATAGGCGAAGTAACCAAGTTCAGGCAGGACTATAAAGTTATGGTCAATTGGATATTGGGCATGGTAGATATTATGGGCGACCATTTTATCGGCGTTAATCCTTATAGTTCCGATACAG
>DAIREI010000436.1:0-1723 GCA_036795675.1 Bacteroidales bacterium | reverse complement strand
CTTACAATAAGTTTCCCGAAGACGACCCTACGGTGGTAGGCGTTATCCTTTCGGGTAGTCCCTTCTCGGTTAACGACCCCGAGGCTTTCAAGCCCGACTTATCTTCCCTTCGGGGGAAATATCCCCTACTCGGCATCTGCTACGGGGCGCAATACTTAGCCTACTGCGCAGGCGGAAAGGTAGAGAAAGGCGATTCACGCGAATACGGCCGCGCCTCTTTGTCGCCCGTTGCCTCCGACCCCTTGATGGAGAATGTAAAGCCGAATAGCCAGGTGTGGATGTCGCACGGCGATACCATTACCGTTATCCCCGATAATTTCAAGATCATTGCCGGCACCGAAGATGTGGAATGCGCCGCCTATCATATAGACGGAGAAAATACCTGGGGCGTACAGTTTCACCCCGAGGTGTATCACTCTGAAATAGGCATGACCATACTCGACAACTTCCTCAGCATCTGCCATTCGCGCAAGGATTGGACGCCTGCGGGCTTTATCGAGACAACGGTAGATGAACTGAAAGAGAAGATAGGTGATGACAAAGTAATACTTGCCCTATCGGGTGGAGTAGACTCGTCGGTATCGGCCGTGTTACTCAATAAGGCTATCGGCAAGAACCTGACCTGCATCTTTGTCGACCACGGTCTGCTGCGCAAGGGCGAATACGAGAAAGTGCTGGAAGATTACGAACACTTGGGATTGAACGTAATAGGCGTTGATGCCAAAGACTACTTCTACAGCGAACTGAAAGGAGTAACCGACCCCGAGCAGAAACGTAAAATTATCGGCCGCTGCTTTATCGAAGTCTTCGATCGCGAAGCACACAAACTGAAAGACATCAAATATTTAGCCCAAGGAACGATATACCCCGACATCATCGAGTCGATGTCCATTACCGGAACGGTCATTAAGTCACACCACAACGTAGGCGGATTGCCCGAAAAGATGCACCTGCAATTGGTTGAACCGCTGCGCCTGTTATTTAAGGATGAAGTACGCCGCGTAGGACGCGAATTGGGCATGGCCGATCACCTTATCAAACGTCATCCTTTCCCCGGCCCCGGCTTGGGAGTACGTATCCTCGGCGAGATTACTCCCGAGAAAGTACGCCGACTTCAAGACGCCGACGATATATTCATTACCTCTTTGCGCGAGAACGACCTTTACGACAAAGTATGGCAGGCCTTTGTAGTGCTGTTGCCCGTACATTCGGTAGGCGTGATGGGCGATGAGCGCACCTACGAAAACGTGGTAGCCTTACGCGCCGTAACCTCCACCGACGCCATGACCGCCGATTGGGCGCACCTGCCCTACGAGTTCCTCGCCGAGGTATCGAACAAAATCATCAACAGGGTACAGGGCGTAAACCGCGTAGTGTACGACATCAGCTCCAAGCCGCCCGCAACGATAGAGTGGGAGTAATTAACACCTCTTGATTATTAACGGGTGCTAAATATTAATCTATTCGAAATCAGCAAACCTTATAGAAATTAATGTTTATGTACAACCGCCATTCTTATTCAAATAAGCGGTGGTATTCATTTATTTGCTTACATTTGCGTCAAATTATAATCATAAGCGATGAAAAAGCAATTTTACTTTGTGTTGATAACCCTATTTCTGAGTAGTGCTGTAGTTGCACAGGAAACGGAAAGCGAAGACTTGTCGGAACAGAAAGACATGATAGGTATAATCGGCTCTTTGTTTAGCAAAGGCGAAAAGAA
>DAIREI010000435.1:0-1728 GCA_036795675.1 Bacteroidales bacterium | reverse complement strand
ATTATGACTTATTCTTTACTCGCTTTTTTCGCCCCCTAAATCCCCTTGAAGGGGGACTTCCCAAGTCGTAGAAACTCAATAGCCCCCTTTAGGGGGGCAGTAAAAAATCCGTGCAAATCCGTTCAATCCGCGTTCATCTGCGTGCCATTGGCTATTGTTAATAACTTTTATAGTTGATTTGCTTGTGGGAGGAAGTATTTGTTTGTACTTTTATGTCTTCAAAAATCAAGAATAAGCCAATGACGGAACATATTGATACAGAAACAAAACCATTTGTACACCTCCACGTTCACTCCCACTACTCCGAGTTGGATGGCATGGCCACGGTACAGGGCTTGGTAAACAAGACCATGAAGAGCGGAATGAAGGCCATCGCCCTCACCGACCACGGGGTAATGTACGGGATAAAAGAGTTTTTCGACTACGTAGGCGAGAAGAACAGCAAACTACCCGAAGAAGAGAAAATAAAACCCATATTGGGGGTGGAGGCTTATTGCGCCCGCCGCACACGGCACGATAAAACGATGAAAGAAGACGGCGGCGGCTGGCACCTGGTGTTATTGGCCAAGAACCTGCAAGGCTATCGCAACCTCTGCAAGCTGGTTTCTACCTCGTGGATTGAAGGCTTTTACTACCGTCCCCGCATAGACAAAGACCTGTTACAGCAATACAGCGAAGGGCTTATCGTTTCGTCGGCTTGCCTGGGAGGAGAAATTCCCCGCAAGATAGCGGCAGGCGAGATAAAAGCGGCCGAAGAAGCCATCTATTGGTTCAAAGATATTTTCGGCGACGATTTCTACCTGGAGCTGCAACGTCATAAAACCGACAAGGAAGGGGGCGACCGCCTCATCTACGAAAATCAGGTAAAAGTAAATAAGGCCATTCTGGAATTGGCCGAAAAGACCAACACTAAAGTTCTCGCCACCAACGATGTGCACTTTGTGGAAGAGGACCACGCCGAAGCGCACGACCGCCTCATTTGCCTCGGCACGGGAAAAGACCTCGACGACGACAACCGGATGCGCTACTCCAAACAGGAATGGCTGAAGACGCCCGACGAGATGTGGAGCATCTTCCAGGATGTACCCGAGGCATTGACCACTACGCTGGAGGTGGCCGACAAGGTGGAGTTTTACAATATCGACTCTGATGCCATGATGCCTGCTTTTCCCATTCCCGAATCATTTGCCACCGAAGAAGAATACATGAGTAAATATTCGGAAGACGACCTGCGGGCGGAATTTAATAAGGAAGACGAAACGCGCTTCGACAAGTTGGGCGGATATGACAAGGTGATACGCATTAAGCTAGAAGCCGACTACTTGCGCGCCCTCACCATGGAGAAGGCCAAAGAGCGCTACGGCGAAGAGATCGCGCCCGACATCATGGAGCGACTGGAGTTTGAGCTGGAGACGATGAAAACCATGGGCTATCCCGGATACTTCCTCATCGTACAAGATTTTATTCAAGCGGCAAGAGATATGAAGGTAGCCGTAGGACCGGGACGCGGTTCGGCTGCCGGTTCGGCTGTCGCCTACTGTTTGGGCATTACCGACATCGACCCCTTGAAATACGACCTGCTGTTTGAGCGATTCCTTAATCCCGACCGGATATCCATGCCCGATATAGACATTGACTTTGATGACGACGGACGGGGCAAAGTACTGAATTGGGTAACCGAAAAGTACGGCAAAGAGAAGGTTGCCCACATCATCACCTATGGAACTA
>DAIREI010000434.1:0-1731 GCA_036795675.1 Bacteroidales bacterium | reverse complement strand
TCTTCTTCGATAAATACCCGGTTAAAGCCTTCCCAATCGGGCGATAAATAATCTTCGCTCCGCCACTCGAGGGCGACAAACAAGGCCGAGAGCGCCACTATCATACCCAACAAAAAGTAGGTAGTGCGTTGCCTGCCCAGGTTGGCTTGCGGAGATTTCTTATCGTTCATATCCATTTGGTACGTTCTGTTTGCAAAAGTAACGAAAGCTTTATTTAAAAGCAAAAACTCCAATCTTCGCAGACTGGAGCTTCTTATTCCTAAGTGACTAAATCTAATTCGTATCTTGCTTGTTAATGGAATCCGTCGTTTATATGTAAGACGAATCAATCCCCGATAAGTTACAAACTTTAACGTTTATAAATACTAACATATAAAGCTTAACAGCTAAACAAACAACAGCTGTTTGGCTAAACCGGACTTTTTTCGTATCTTTGTGCACCATAATATTGTTAATTTACTAATCCATCTGATTATATGGCAAGTACTTCCGACTTTAAGAATGGTATGTGTCTCGATATTGACGGACAATACTATTACATTGTAGAATTCTTACATGTGAAACCCGGCAAGGGTCCGGCTTTTGTCCGTACCAAACTGAAAAACGTGACTACCGGTCGCGTATTAGACAAAACCTTCAATGCCGGCGTAAAGGTAGAAGAGGTTCGCATAGAGCGTAGACCTTACCAATTCCTCTATCAAGACGATATGGGCTATAATTTTATGAATCAGGAAACTTTCGAGCAAGTAAGCATTGCCAGAGACAACATTAACGGTGTCGATTTCTTGAAAGAAGGAGATGTAGCCGAGCTGGTTATCCATGCTGCTTCGGAAACCATTTTGTTTGCCGAATTGCCTGCCCACGTAGTGCTTGAAGTTACCTATACCGAACCCGGCGAAAGAGGCAACACTGCAACCAACACCACCAAACCTGCAACAGTAGAAACCGGAGCAACCGTAAGAGTACCTCTTTTTATTAATGAAGGAGAAAAAATACGGGTAGACACTCGCGACGGATCGTACGTAGAAAGAGCGAAATAATAGTTGAAGCGATTTACTGTAAAAGATTGGGCGGAAGAAGACCGTCCGCGTGAAAAATTACTCTCGAAAGGCATACGTTCACTTTCGGATGCCGAATTGCTGGCCATACTTATCGGATCGGGTAACCGTGAAGAGACGGCGGTAGAGCTGGCGCAACGTATCCTGCAGTCATCAGATAACAACCTTAACCGGCTGGGCAAGCTCTCGGTGAGCGAGTTGGTGTCGTCCTTCAAAGGGATTGGCGAAGCCAAAGCCATAAGTATAGTAGCCGCATTGGAGTTGGGCAAAAGGCGTAGTGTGGCAGACGTGATAGAGCGTAGCAAGATGATATGCAGCAAAGACATTTACGAGTACTTTAATCCCCTGCTTGCCGATCTTGGACATGAAGAGTTTTGGGCGCTTTTCCTCAACAGAGCCAATAAAGTAATAGACAAAATAATGATAAGCCAAGGCGGCCTGTCTGAAACGCTGGTCGACCCTCGTGTAATATACAAGCATGCGCTCAACTGTTCGGCAACCGCTATAGCGCTTTGCCACAATCACCCTTCGGGGAACAATCGTCCCAGCAACGAAGACGATAGCATTACCCGGAAGATAAAACGAGGTGCTGAGTTGCTCCAAATTGTCTTACTCGATCATGTAATCATTTGCGAAGGATCGTATTATAGTTATTCAGATAATGGGAGGATAT
>DAIREI010000433.1:0-1744 GCA_036795675.1 Bacteroidales bacterium | reverse complement strand
CCTCTTTTTTGCCCCCGACCCCCTGAAGGGGGCTTCAAGTCCCCTTCAGGGGAATACGAAGTATCGGCGGAGCCAATTAGGGGCGACTCCCCTCCTTGGGAGGGGGCTGGGGGGGAGGTGTCTTTACTTCATATTATGAAATACATTCTGTACGTCTTCGTCTTCCTCAAACTTCTCCAGCAGCTTATCCAACTGCACGCGTTGTTCGTCGGTTACTTCCTTATAATCGTTGGGGATGCGTTCAAACTCGGCGCTGTATATTTCGTACCCGTTCTCTTCCAAGTACTTTTGTATGGCCGAGTAAGATTGAAACTCCCCGTAAATAAGTATTTCGTTCTCTTCTTCGTCGTACACTATTTCGTCTACGCCGTAGTCTATCAACTCCAACTCCATCTCTTCCAAGTCGGCTTCTTCTTTGGGGGCAACCTTGAAGACGCATTTATGGTCGAACAGGAATTGCAGGCTGCCTGCCGTACCCAACGAGCCGCCGTACTTATTGAAGTAGCTGCGTACATTGGCCACGGTGCGGGTGTTGTTGTCGGTAGCCGTCTCTACAAAGATAGCTATGCCGTAAGGGCCGTAGCCTTCGAAGTTTACCTCTTTATAGTCGGTATAATCTTTCGATGTCGCCTTCTTTATCGCCCGTTCTACATTGTCTTTGGGCATGTTCTCCTTCTTCGCCTGCTGCATCAGCACACGCAAGCGCGGATTGGTGTCAGCATCGCCACCACCCTCTTTTACTGCGATAGTGATTTGCTTACCCAACTTGGTAAACACGCGGGCCATATTGCCCCATCGCTTCATCTTGGTTGCTTTCCGGTATTCAAATGCTCTTCCCATAAATCAGTTATCAGTTATCAGTAAACAGATTTATATTAATAATCTTTTTTAGAGATGCGTTAGCATCAGAACCTTAGTAGGCATGGACGTAAGTCCACGGAATGATGACCATCCAAGAGTGTGAGTGGCGATAGCCACGACATCTCCTATTTAATATATCGTCGCTACGCGACTATTCTCCTTCTTTTGCATTTTCCCGTGGACTTACATCCACGGCTACTAAGATTTGGATGCGCTGCATCCCTTTTTTCTTCTCACCAAAGCCGCCTCTGCGGCTTCTCACCTTAGCTGCGCTTGCAGCTTCTCTTCCAATGCCCGTTGAATCTTGCCCATTATCCCCTCAATCTGCTTATCGGTCAACGTCTTTTCTGCATCCTGCAAAATGAAGCTTACCGCATACGATTTCTTGCTTTCGGGCAGGTTTTTGCCTTCGTACACGTCGAAGAGGGTTACGTCTTTCAGTAATTTCTTCTCGGTATCGTAGGCTATTTTCTCTATTTGGGCGAAGGTTATGTCTTTATCAACCAGCAAGGCGAGGTCTCTCTTTACTTCGGGGAACTTGGGTATGTCGGTGGCTTTGATGCGCGTTTTTGCGCTCTCTTTCATCATCGACTTCCAGTCCAGCTCGGCAAAGTAAACTTCGGCGTCTATATCGAAGCGTTTGCAGGTGTCTTTACTTACTACGCCCAATATTCCTATCTCTTTGCCCGAAATGGCATTAACGCTCAATGCGGCGGAGAAAAGTTCGTTCCCGGCAGGCTTAAACGTGGTCTTCTTATCAATACCCAACCGATGGAGTATATTTTCCACAAAGGCTTTCAACTCATACACCGATGTGTTCTGGTCGGCGTGCATCCAGTTGTTGGTGATATTTTTGCCCGATATCCACAAGGCCAGTTTCAAG
>DAIREI010000432.1:0-1745 GCA_036795675.1 Bacteroidales bacterium | reverse complement strand
CAACCTTTGAACTAAGAATGAAGAGTTGGAGCGAAGCACCTAATCTTGAATTTTGAATTTTAGATTTTGAATTCACAAATGTAAGAAAAATAGTTGGAAGAAGAAAAAAAGAGAAAGAAAAACTTCGAGTGATTAAATCTTTGAATTATTGAATCTTTGTATTACTTTTGTGCGGCAAAAATTACGCTATGAAAATAAAACTGATAACACTCTTACTCGTCTTATGCAGTCTTTCGGCAGCAGCACAGAAGAAATCCTCTACGCCCCAAAAAGAGGAAATGCGCGCCGTATGGCTTACTACCAACTACCGGATAGACTGGCCTTCGAAGGCTTACAAGAACTCGAACGACATTAATATACAGCAAGAAGAGCTGATAGATATGCTCGATAAGCTGAAAGCCGCCAACGTAAACATGGTATTCTTGCAGGTGCGCTTTCAAGGGACGGTAATCTACAACTCGCAGATAGAGCCGATAAGCCACTATATTGCGGGAGTGAAGAATACTTGGTCGAAGTACGACCCCTTGAAGTTTGCGGTAAGTGAGTGCCATAAACGCGGCATTGAATGCCATGCCTGGTTTGTGGCTTACAATGCAGGAGCCAAAGAAAACATGACGGAGACCATTTACAAGAACCGCAACCTGTTGAAATCGGGCGAGCGCGAATACTGGTTCGACCCGGGATTGCCCGAAACCAACGCTTACCTTATCTCATTGATTAAAGAGCTGGTGAAGAATTACGATATCGACGGCTTCCATCTCGATTATATCCGCTATCCGGCCGAAGGAAGCGACTTTGGCGACGAGGATACCTACCGAAAATACCGCAAGGGCGGCATACGCAAAGACGACTGGCGGCGCGAAAATATCAATCGTTTTGTATCGGATGTGTACGATACCATCAAGATAGTGAAGCCCTGGGTACAGGTAAGCAGCGCGGTGGTACCTTATTATAAGAAACTATCGGCGAATCGTAAACACTGGACAGCCTATCACGATGCCTATCAAGACCCCGAAGAATGGCTGAAGAATGGAAAAATGGACTTTATTGTTCCGATGATCTATAACAAGAGCGACTTGTTCGATTCGGCGGTAAAGGACTGGATGTCGCGCAGCCAAGGCCGTTACGTAGTGCCCGGCATAGGGGTGTATCTACTGAACGAGAAAGAAAAAGGCGGTAATTGGTCGCTGAAGGATATATCGGACCAGATACAGTTCTGTCAGGATAACCATACGCACGGTACCGGACTGTTTAGCGCCAAGCATTTAATGACAAACAAAAAGGGTTTGTACAACGAATTGCAGAACAAGCATTATAATACACCCGCCTTGCTTCCGCCCATGAGTTGGCTTAGCAAGGTGAAACCACCCGCACCCGGCAGGCCGAAAGCAGCAAAAACCGGACAATATATCTACCTGAATTGGGATGATATAGAAGCCCCCGACAACAATAAGTACTTCTATAATGTCTACCGTTCGGCAACCTCGCCCGTAGATACCAACAATCCCGCCAATCTGGTCGATACCCGTATAAACGGCAGCTCCCTTTTTATCGACGCCTCGGCCAGAGGCTACTACTATGTGGTCACCACCTACGATAGATACCACAACGAAAGCATGCCATCGGCCGAGATATACTTTAAGCCGTGAAACCACCTCCCCCCAACCCCTTCCCAAGGAGGGGGAGCACGCAAAGCGAAGATTCTCATTTCCCGAAGGGAAAACTCCCCCTCCTTGGGAGGGGGT
>DAIREI010000431.1:0-1781 GCA_036795675.1 Bacteroidales bacterium | reverse complement strand
CACTACGCTGCTTAATTTCAACAAAACCAACAACACGGCCACGCTGAAGATATCCAATTCCGGTTCGTCTACCTTGAATATCAAGGCGATACAAAGCGATAATCCCGATATTGAAATATCAAAGACTTCGTTGTCTATCAAACCCGACAAGATTGCGGAAATAAAAGTGAAATACCCGGCTAATAAGATCAATTCCAACGGTATTCTCGACATCCGCATTTACAGCGACGACCCCGCCGGCCCCATGAAGATAGTGAAAGTAAGAATAGACACTAAGTAAACCCGATTAATCGTGCAACATCATCCCGAAAACGACCCGAAGTATAAGGGGTTGATTGTAACCGAAGGAGTTAGTTCTCCTCCGATAGTCAATCCTTACCTTAAAAGAAAAAAGGCAAGACGCAAATACACCGCAGCCGAATATGTAGAGCAGATTCGCAAAGGCAATATTACGGTCTTGAGCCAGGCGGTTACGTTGGTAGAGAGCCAAAAGAGCGACCACCAGGCGCTTGCCCAGGATATTATCGAGAAATGCCTCCCCTACTCCGGCAACTCGGTAAGGATAGGCATTACCGGCGTACCCGGTGCAGGCAAAAGTACTTCTATCGACGCCTTCGGGATGCACCTGATACACGATTGCAATAAGAAACTGGCCGTATTGGCCATCGACCCCAGCAGCGAACGTACCAAGGGGAGCATATTGGGCGATAAGACCCGGATGGAAGACCTCTCGCGCGAAGCTCATGCCTTTATCCGTCCCTCACCCTCGGCAGGATCGTTGGGCGGGGTGGCACGCAAGACCCGCGAAACCATTATCCTCTGCGAGGCGGCAGGCTTCGATACCATTTTTGTAGAGACGGTAGGCGTAGGCCAATCGGAAACGGCCGTGCACTCGATGGTCGATTTCTTCCTGCTTATCCAATTGGCCGGCACGGGCGACGAACTTCAGGGCATCAAACGGGGAATTATGGAAATGGCCGACGGCATCATCGTAAACAAAGCCGACGGCAACAATATCGACAAAGCCAAACTCGCTGCCGCGCAATACCGCAACGCCCTGCACCTCTTTCCGTTGCCTCCTTCGGGTTGGACGCCCAAGGTACTTACCTATTCGGGCTATTACAAGCTGGGCATAAATGAGATTTGGGATATGGTGTATGAG
This sequence comes from Bacteroidales bacterium, assembly GCA_036795675.1. Classification (GTDB taxonomy): domain Bacteria; phylum Bacteroidota; class Bacteroidia; order Bacteroidales; family Azobacteroidaceae; genus Azobacteroides. The sequence goes on along the minus strand of DAIREI010000431.1, from coordinate 619 downwards.
TATGTCAACTTTACCAAGAAGAACGGCTACTTCGACTACCGCCGCCACTCGCAATCCAAGTATTGGATGTATGAAAGTATCAACGAACAACTAAGAAACAACTTCTACCATTCGCCCGAAATAGAAGAGGCGCTGAAAGTAAAGGAACAACAAGTGCTTGATTCGGAAATCAGCTCGTTCAAGGCAGCAAAAGAGATGTTGGATATGTATTACAATCAGCGGAAATGAGATCCGAAATAATCTGACTTATTTCTTCTTTTTTCCATTCTTTTTATGTACCTTTGTCGATATGAAATTCAAGATTTAAGATTCAAAATTCAAGATCAGGGCGCTTCGCGCTAACTCTTAACTCTTAGTTCTTCACTCAAAGGTTGTACATCCTTTAATCCTGACACTGTAGACCTTTGATGCCCGACACTGTACACCCTCGTACCCTAAGGGTCTATACCTTTCAACTCTTCTTCCCTATTTTGTCTCTTCGGCAAGCGTATTTTACAACCTCATCAAACCTATTAGCATTTTGATCCGAAGTTTATTTAATAAAGATTTGGCAGATTTACATAGTTGTATGCTATCTTTGTAGGTGAATACAAAAATACACAATAGATTAAATGATATA
>DAIREI010000430.1:0-1789 GCA_036795675.1 Bacteroidales bacterium | reverse complement strand
AAAGCTGTATAGGCCCGCATGAGCATTGAAGATGTATTGTTTCCACTTTATCTTTGTGGAGACAAACCATAAAAACTAAACAAAATGAGAAAGAGAATCTTTTTAGCCGGACTGGTGATAGCATCACTCTCCGCATCGTTCTTTAGCTGCGACAATAACGAATTAGTCGAAAAAACCGCCGAACCGGATATTACTACCAACACAATTACGGTAAAGGGTGTAAGCGATGAATCGGGATTGCGCTCGTCTAACGAAACCGACAGCATCATGGCCTTTATGGATGAGAATATCGTATCGTACAATACGGCCACGCGCGAACTTAAATTCACCGGATTTGACCCCACGGAAACATTTTCGTACCTGAGCAGGTTGGTTTTCCAGATGGACAATGAAGACTTATTTACCGCCACCGTAGTGTATCCCACTTGCAGCTCCATAATAGACGACTTGGTTTTGCAGGGCGAATACGACGATGACGGAAGCTTCCGCTACTTCTTCAGAGATGCTTATCCCGAATGGGCAAGTTCAAGCGAAACGGCTATGGCCAACGAAGCGGCACGCGCCGAAGGTTGGAACCGCTTCATCGAACGACTGAGAGAGACAGACCGCCTGATAGAGGACGACGTTCCGCCCACCCCCGAGCCGGGTGAAGTGCAAACGATAGAATACATTACGGAAAACGAATGGAAATATCTGACTCCCAACACGCTTACCGTTATAACGAGCAACGTAGAGATGAAGAACTATATAACGGGCGACTCCATCATGCCTGCTATCGATTTTAGCCATTATATATTGCTTGTGGCGAGAATAAACTTGACCAACACCATCGACGAAATATCGTCTAAACTCATCTATAATCCCGAAGGTTACTACACTTACAGCATGCAAGTGACCGGCGGTATGGGTCAAACGCCCGAAAGCCGCACCATTGCCGTTTTAGCGCCCAGGGTGGAATATCCACACCTGACCTATTTCGACCTCAGCATCACCCATTTGGAGTTGGAGCGATTCAATGCATACCAGTGGAACCCGGAGAGCATGGAGTCCAACACGCTTTATGTAGTTCGCAACGATGAAGAGATGAAGCCATACATGGCAGATGACGATTTCCTTTCTTCCGCGGCAATCGATTTCAACCAACATACCCTGCTTCTGACCAAAGTAGTTACAAACAACGGTATTCATCAAATTGCCTACGGCCTTTATATGGACGATAATGGCGATTATATTTACAACATGATTGTAAGACAGAACGAAACAGATGTGATTGGTACGGAAATAGTAGCGGTTCTCGCCCCAAAAATAGAAGAAGACAAGAATGTACGCTTAGATTTTTCATGGGCGGTGGAATGGGAAGCACACTTTAATTAAAGACAATTAAGAAAATGAAGGAAATGAAGATAATGAAAGGAATGCTTTTTCAATTGCGAAGCTCTATTGTTTTCATTTCCTTCATTATTTTCATTACTTTCATTCTTCTTCCATCCTGCAACAAAAGCGCTCAATCCAACTCCGCTTTTGCCGAGATAGATAAACTTATCGACCAAAACCCCGATAGCGCCCTGCTGTTGCTCGACAGCTTGGCTTATTCGGGGAAAGTGGACACACAAATCAACCCTGAATATATCCTGCTGGATGTGAGGGCGAAAGACAAGGCACGCAAAGATATTTCGTCCGATACGCTTATATTTACGGTGCGCAACTACTTCCAAAACCGCAAAGACCTCATCAAAGCCGCGCAAGCTAATATTTACAGTGGCCGTGTTTCTTTCTATCGCAAAGACTA
>DAIREI010000429.1:0-1796 GCA_036795675.1 Bacteroidales bacterium | reverse complement strand
AGTGTTCTAAATGGGAAAGTCGAAAACTTATACCGCTACGACTCTATGCCATCTATCCCCGAGATGCCGGTCCCGGAAGAGTGCAAGCAAATGGTTTTACATTGTTGTATTGTTTTTCCGGGTGGCTCGATGAGTGTTGCGGATACTCTGCCGCATGATAAACGAGATTTCGGAAACAGGGGGCACATGCTGACGCTCGATTGCGACTCAATTGCTCAAGTAGAAGAGGTGTACGCCAAACTATCCGAAAATGCTCAAAAGATAGAATGCGAACTTTCCGAAGCTTTTTTTGCCAAACGTTATACTGAAGTCGTTGACCGTTATGGAGTCCTTTGGGCAATAATGTATGACGAAGCCTAAATCGATTATGCTGAACCGACTCGACCGTATTGCGGCATTGCTTGTGCAGTTGCAATCGCGTCCACTCATAAAGTCATCGGAAATGGCAAAGCGCTATGGAGTAAGCCAACGTACCATTTATCGTGACATGCGCACTTTGCTGGAAGCAGGAGTGCCGGTATGCGGTAATTCGGGGATCGGTTATTCGTTGGTGGAGGGTTACAGGTTGCCTTCGTTGATGTTTACCAAAGAAGAGGCCATGGCTTTCCTTACGGCTGAAAAGATTATTGAGCAGCTTACCGACACCCAGAACAGTAACTATTTCCAGATGGGAATGGACAAGATACGGGCAGCCTTGCGGATGGTCGACAAGAACTATCTCCACCACATGGACGACACTATAGCTGTGTATAAAAGCCGGAATACAAAAGAGAGTCTGCCTAACCTGATGCAGACTATATTGAGTAGCATCAATGAAAAAAGGGTATTGGAGGTTGACTATACCAATGCCGACGGCAAGGAAAGTAAAAGAGCTTTAGAAGCGGTAGGCATCTCATATTCACATCCGAACTGGTACCTGTCTGCATGGTGCCACCTACGAAGCAACTACCGGATGTTCAGACTCGACCGTATCAGCCATGTGGAAACAACTACGAACGAGCATTCAAAAAATCATCCGTCTTTAGAATCCCTGCTTATTGAAGTAGACGACTGCCAATGCCTTCAAGAAGTTGTTCTGCTTACCAGCAAAGAAGTCGCCCGCTATTATGCCGACAGGTGCTACTTTATGGGGCTGACCGGAGAAAAAGAACTGGCAGGGGGACAAATAGAACAAACCTATATGGCATACTCTCTCGAACCGTTGGCCAGGTGGGTATTGGCAAATGCCGATACAACGACAGTAGTCAGCCCGATAGAAATAAAAAATATTATCAAACAAATCATTAAAAAATTAGACGTATGAAAATCAACAGCACGGAGGTTAAGAACCTCGAACCAATCAAAACAATCGCTCTTTCGCACATCGGAGATTATTCAGGTATAGGAAGTGCGTTTGAAAAACTCGCCGCATGGGCGGCTGCGAACAATCTTTGGGTTTCCGCACCCAGGATGGCAGGCATCTACCACGACAATCCGATGGATACCCCTGTTGAGAAACTGCGTTCGGAAGCCTGTCTGGAAGACCTTTCCGGCATCGGTCCGGGCGAAGGGATGAAGCGCTATACCATCAGCGGAGGCAAATACTTTGTGATGCAAGTGGAAGTAACCATGGCTGAATATGGAGAAGCATGGCAGAAAGCCTATACCGCTGTCAACGAAAAGGGATATGAGTGCGATAGGAGAGACCATTACGAACTATACGTGAGTTGCGCCGGAGACACTCAGGATGCTAATGCGCCTTGGATCGTTGACCTGTGCATCCCCATAAAATAACCGATTTATATCATAGAAAATTA
>DAIREI010000428.1:0-1806 GCA_036795675.1 Bacteroidales bacterium | reverse complement strand
CACATTATTATCTTTGCTTTTGTTATTATTTCATATATTTCCTCTATAAAACTTTATGTGTTTTTTATTAGACTCGCTTATAAATCGCAAATTTTTATGTAAGTTTGCATTTCAAACTTTTACTCCAATGACAATTTACCACTATATCGGTTATTTACTCTTTGCCGCCGTGTTGGTAGGCACAATCATAGTGGTGATCGTCGAGAACAGAAACCCCATCAAAACCATTGCCTGGCTATTGGTACTAACGCTTCTGCCTGTTATAGGACTAATCTTTTTCTACTTCCTCGGACAAGATACGCGACGGATGAAGAAACTAAGTGTAAAGTATTACAAGAAGATAAAAGATCTTAGCTTTCGCGACCTGGTGCCCGATATGGCTCCCGAACTCGACCCCGACAACATCAACCTGATACGACTGCTGCAGCGGAGCAACTACTCGCCTTTATTACAAGGAACAAAAATAGAGATTATGCCTTCGGGAGAGAAGATGTTCAATGCCTTGTTGAAAGACATGGACGAGGCCAAGCACCATATACATATGGAGTTTTTCATCTTCTACAACGACGATACCGGACAGAGGGTAAAGGAGATGCTGATAAAGAAAGCACGCGAAGGCATAGAGGTGCGCTTCATATACGATAATGTGGTCAACTGGTTTATCCCCAAGAAATTCTACAAAGAGATGTCGGACAATGGGGTGCAGGTGACCTCCTTTATGAAGGTGAAGTTGGCATCGCTCAAGAGCCGCATCAATTACCGCAACCACCGCAAACAAGTGATTATAGACGGACATATCGGTTATACCGGCGGCATGAACGTGGCCGACAACTATGCCAAAGACGTGTGGCGCGACACCCACCTGCGCATGGAAGGGCAAGGGGCATTGGGGTTGCAGGCCAGCTTCCTGATTGATTGGTACTCTTCGGGCGAGGCCAGGATAGACCCTACCCGGTATTTCCCCGAACAACCCATCTACAACACTACCCTGCTTCAGGTAGTTAACGACGGGCCGGACAAGCCCTATAATACCATACAACAATCTATCAACCATGTTATTACCACAGCCGACCGCTACGTGTATATACAAACGCCCTACTTTTTACCGCCCGACTCGATGTTTCAGGCGCTACAGAGCGCTGCACTTAGCGGGGTAGACGTGCGGCTGATGGTATCGAAGCGCACCGACTCACCCTATGTTGACCCGGCCGCCAAATCGTACTACGAAGACTTATTGAAGGCAGGCATGCACATCTACGAGCATCAGGAGAAGTTTGTTCATGCCAAGACCATCGTTTCAGACGATATGGTATCGGTGCTTGGCTCGGCCAATATGGATTTCCGCAGCCTTGAAACTAATTTCGAGTTGAATACTTATATTTACGACTCGGGAATAGCTTTGCGTAACCGCGAAATCTTTTTCGAAGACCTGAAGTACTGCAAAGAAATCAGCTACAAAGAATGGGTGAAGCGCCCTCACTACAAGCACTTCATCGAATCGATAATGCGTATATTCGCACCGCTGATGTAAAACAGAATGGAGAAGAATAATGTAATCAAGCGCTCGCCAATAGGAGCGCTAACATGAGGATGTAGAGTTAGACAAGGATAAACAGGATACAAAAGAGCATGATTCTATTATTAACTCACTCTTCTTGAAGCTTCTTCAATTAGTTTTTCTTTTCTCCCTTTTCTTCTTTGTTGTCACCTTTTGAGAAAAGTTTGCCAATCCAAAAACCGATTAGAAACCCATTTCCCACTTGTCCGCTACCTCTCACCTGATTCATCTCATCATTTGATAAGCAT
>DAIREI010000427.1:0-1812 GCA_036795675.1 Bacteroidales bacterium | reverse complement strand
TACGAAGTAATGGCGCCGGTGGGTTCGTACGACTCGCTGGCGGCGGCTATTCAGGGCAAGGCCGACTCGGTTTATTTCGGGATTGAGGGGCTGAATATGCGTTCGCGCTCGTCGAACAACTTCACACTGAAAGACTTGGAACAAATAGCCGACACCTGCCGCAAACACGGTATAAAGAGCTACTTAACAGTCAACACCATCATCTACGACGAAGACATCGACTACATGCACCGCATTATCGATGCGGCCAAAGCGGCCCAGGTATCGGCCATTATTGCTTCGGACGTATCGGCGATGACCTATGCCCGCTCTATCGGTGTGGAGGTTCACCTATCCACCCAACTCAACATATCCAATATCGAATCGCTCAAGTTCTACGCCCAATTCGCCGATGTGGTGGTGCTTGCCCGCGAACTCAACCTTGACCAAGTAAAGGAAATCCACGAACAAATTATCGAACAAGAGATAAAAGGGCCGAATGGAGAACCGGTTCGGATAGAGATGTTTTGCCACGGCGCCTTGTGTATGGCTGTTTCGGGCAAATGCTATTTGAGTCTTCACGAGATGGATTCCTCGGCCAACCGGGGGGCTTGCAACCAGATATGCCGCCGCGGATACATTGTGAAAGATAAGGAGACCGACATTGAGCTGGAGGTGGACAACCAATACATCATGTCGCCCAAAGACCTGAAAACCATCCATTTCATCAACAAAATGCTCGATGCCGGGGTGGAAGTCTTCAAGATAGAAGGCCGCGCCCGCGGGCCGGAATACGTTCGCACGGTAACGGAATGTTACAAGGAAGCCATCGAGGCCTATGCCTTAAGCGATTTCACCGAGGAGCGGATACAGGATTGGGACATCCGACTTAAAAAGGTGTTCAACCGCGGATTTTGGAACGGCTACTACCTGGGGCAGCGCTTGGGCGAATGGAGCGACAAATACGGCAACGAGGCCACCGAGAAGAAGATGTACATCGGCAAGGCCGTCAAGTACTTCTCTCGTTTGGGTGTGGCCGAGTTTCTGATGGAGACACAAGAACTACATACGGGCGACAAGGTACTGATTACCGGCCCTACCACCGGCGCCCTCTTCCTCGATGCCGAAGACATACGCGTGAATTTAGAAACTGTAGATACAGCCCGTAAAGGCGACCGCTTTTCGATGAAAGTGCCCGAAAAGGTGCGGCCGTCTGACAAACTATTTAAACTGATAAGCAAAGATGGGAAAGAAAGTATTTGAACTGGAAATGAAAGTGCGCGATTATGAATGCGACTCGCAAGGGATAGTAAACAACGCCAACTACATGCACTACTTCGAAGCCACCCGCCACGAGTTTTTGGAAAGCGAGGGCATAAGCTTCGCCGAAGACCACAAGAAAGGCATCGACCCCGTGGTATCGAAAGCCACGTTGGAATATAAATCACCCCTTACCGGCGGCGAGAAATTCCGCTCCTCGCTCACCGTAGAAAAGAACGGCATTCGGATACTCTTCCATCAGCAAGTACACCGCATGAGCGACAACCAACTGTGCTGCAAAGGCACTACCGAAGTCGTCATCCTCATCAACGGCAAACTTTCTACCGGCGATTATTACGATAAACCGTTGAGGGAGTATTTGGATTAAGCTGCGTAGCAGCAAAACGTCCATAGCGGTATGCGTAAGCGTACCGTAAACTTGAGGGGTCTCCATAAATAGAGCCGCATAGCGGCGGGATGTTAATCCATCAATCCAACTGTAACAATCACATTCGTTTACGTATCGCCGCGATGCGGCTCTTTCTCTTCTTGTATTCCTATTCCCAGGACGCT
>DAIREI010000426.1:0-1819 GCA_036795675.1 Bacteroidales bacterium | reverse complement strand
GAGAAGCGGAAGGACCGGTTCTTGCAACAACACCCCGAGGTGAACAGTAATCAGTAAACCCTTTTGCATAAACTTTTAGTAGTTAGTTGTTAGTTTCTTAGTTATTTTTACTATCTTTGCCCCGCTTTTATAAAATCCGTGTGATGGGAGATTAGGAAGCATAATCTTAATTTTGAGTAACACAAACAATTAAACAATGAAAACATTTGAATTAAAAGGAACAAAGAGAGAAGGAACAGGCAAGAAAGCAGCCAAGGCTTTCCGTAAAGAAGGCTTGGTTCCCTGCGTGTTGTATGGTGGAGAAGAAGTAGTTCATTTTACTATTACTAAAGATGGTGTACGTAAATTAATCTATACTCCCGAAGTATATATCGTGAATCTTGATATAGATGGCAAAACCTATACCACCATTCTTAAAGCTACACAGTTCCATCCCGTAAGTGATGCATTGCTTCATGCCGATTTCTTTCAGATAACTGGAGATAAGCCCGTAGTGATGCTGATACCCGTCAGGCTGGAAGGTTTGGCAGAGGGTGTAAAAGCAGGGGGTAAACTTTCGCTCGAAATGCGCAAGTTGAAAGTAAAAGGGCTATACAAAGACTTCCCCGAAAACTTACTTATTAATATAGAAGACTTGGGATTGGGTAAGACCGTTCAGGTTGGACAACTCGAATTCCCCAATCTCGAACTGCTGAATTCTAAAGACAACGTAGTTGCCGCTGTTAAGTTGACGCGTGCTGCTCGTGGTTTGGCAGCTAAGGGAGCCGAAAATAAATAACGTATGAAATACCTGATTGCCGGATTGGGCAATATGGGGCGGGAATATGAAGACACCCGCCACAACATAGGATTTATGATATTGGACGCCTTAGCTAAGGCGTCCAATGTTGTTTTTACTCCCCGGCGTTACGGCGACGTGGCCGAGATGCGTTTGAAAAACAAGCAACTTGTCCTGCTCAAACCCTCTACCTTTATGAACCTGAGTGGCAATGCCATCCGTTATTGGCTGAAGAAAGAAAATATTCCCATAGAAAATCTACTGGTAGTGGTAGACGATATTGCCCTGCCTTTCGGTACGTTGAGGCTCAAGACCAAGGGGAGCGATTCCGGTCATAATGGCTTGAGGCATATACAGGAAATATTGGGGACGACCACCTACAACCGGCTTCGGTTTGGTATAGGCAACGATTATCCTCCGGGTTGGCAAGTCGACTTTGTGTTGAGTCCGTTCTCGGAAGAAGAAAAAGAAAAGCTTCCCGAAAGAATAGAAAAAGCCGGCGAGATAATCAAGAGCTTCTGCTTGGCCGGAGTGCAGATTACGATGAATGAATACAACAATAAATGAGCGAAGTAAGAATAGATAAATGGCTGTGGGCGGTAAGAATATTTAAAACGCGCACGATTGCTGTCGAGGCCTGCAAGAAGAACAGAGTATCGGTGAATGGAGCCATAGTCAAACCTTCGCGTACGATAAAGGTGGGCGATACGATAGACGTGCGTAAGCCGCCTGTCACCTATTCGTTCAAAGTGCTGGGATTAACATCCAATAGGGTAGGAGCTAAGCTTGTTCCCGACCTCCTCGAGAACATTACTTCTCCCGAACAATATGAAATACTCGAACTGAAAAAAATAAGCGGTTTCGTCGACCGTGCCAAGGGGGCCGGGCGCCCCACCAAGAAAGACCGTCGCGATATAGACGACTTCGGCACGCCCCTGTTTATCGACGATTTCGATTGGGACGAGCTGGATTGAGCACGCCTCTATAATTACAAACACAAATACACGTATTTAAATCTTTTATTTTACAAAAATTGCAGTT
>DAIREI010000425.1:0-1822 GCA_036795675.1 Bacteroidales bacterium | reverse complement strand
TAAGTAGAGCAGAGCTTGCGGCCTGTTGCCCATCAAGGCGTAAGTCTCGGCAATATTCAGAAAAGTGGCCGAACGCAGTTCTTCATTATTGGTCTTATTCATCAATTCTTCAGACTTTCTTGCATATTCAAGAGCCATGGAGTAATCCTTTTTCTTTCGGTATGTTTCGCTAATGTTGGTAAATAGCACGGCATTCAAATAGTGATTATCGGGGGAGGTTAGTCCTAAAGCCTTTTCGAAAAAAGGAATAGCCTCATCGTATCTTTTATTGGCAACATACAGTGAAGCCAGGTTGTTGTAAGCTGTTCCTGCTTTATGTGTTTCATTTGCATCTTCATATATCTTCAAAGCTTCCAGCAAAAGTTCTTCGGCCTTTTCGTCATTCCCCTGGCCGCTGTACAGTATACTCAGATTATTATAGTAGATGGCCAGCCCGTCTTGCCAGTTGGTTTCTTGCGCTATCTGATAAGCTTTCAGGTAGTATTGGAGTGACTCGTTTTCATCGCCCAAGCCCGAGTAAATAATGCCTATGCGGGTGTAAATCTCATAGCGTTGAACATCATTTGCCAAATCGAGGCTGTTCTCGCTTTCAAGATAATTAAGCGTCCCTTTAAGTATCCGAAGCGCTTCGGGCAAGTAGCCGCTGCTTGTCAGCTTAATCCCTGTCCTTATAGGAAAATCAATCACATTCTCAATGCTTGGGTCTGCAACAGCCTTTCCTTTTTCTTGCTCGAAGTAATTGTATAATGACTCTTTATTCTCGCTATCCTCTATTGCTTTCAGGTAAATGTCCGAAACAAAACGGATGATAGAATCCGGGCTGACGGAGGTTACTCTATTTGCCTTGGCTTCAATAGAATGAAAGAACAAAACAAATAATAAAAGGGTAATATATTTGATTATATTGGTCATTGAATATCGGTGTTCTTTGATATCAAAACAGACAATAAAGATAAGAATTTTATCTTAAATGACAATACCAAGATCTAACACCCTCTCTCCATTAGCTTCTCCACTATCTTCAGGTATTGGGCGGGAATGTCTAAACCGGAGACTTTTTTTCGTTTCAGATCGATAATATCGAGGTGCGATATGCCGCTTTTCTTTAGTCCTTCTATCAGGGTAAAATCGGTGCCCCATCGGGCCGATTTCAGGCTTACGATGCCGTCGTTCTCTCCCGCTATTTTCCTCAGAAAATTGAATGTATAGGAGCAATAAAGATCGTCGAGCGAGTCTTTCAGGATGGAGTGGTAGCTGCTGTAACGCACGCCGGGGTGGTCGGGGTTGTTGCGGTTAAACTCCTTCATCCCCTCGGTGGAGAGTTCGGCGGCGATGCGGTAAGGGTCGGGCGACTTATCGCCATACACCTTTACCAACGAATTGATAATCTGTTTGGCTTTGGGGCTGTAGATCGCTCTCCTCTCAAGGATAAAGTCCACAATCTCCGAGCCGTGGTGGGGCGTAGCGATGGTGGTGAGGCCGGCTACTTTACCGGCATAGCCGAGCGAGCTGATGAGGAAGCGCGAGTCGATGCCGCCTTTGGAGTGGGCGATGATATTTACCTTTTCGCATTGGTGTAGCGCCAGCACCTCATCGATGGTTTTAGCCAGCAAGTGCGCGTTGCTCTCAAAGCTTCCCCACGAGTCGGTCTTGCCGGGGTAGACATTCAATCCGGCCTCTTGCAAGCGTTTGGGAATCCGCCCCCAAAACACCCGCTTGTCTTTTACGGCAAGCCCGTGAACCAGAATGATGGGATATTTCAACTTGATAGTCATTGTGTTTCAAAGGTAAGACTTATTTTTCAAATTTCCAATAGGTTTGT
>DAIREI010000424.1:0-1836 GCA_036795675.1 Bacteroidales bacterium | reverse complement strand
AAGGGGCTTGTACAACGAAGAGATGACATACAACAAGATGGGCGGCATAACCCAATTGAAGCGTTACGATTTTTCCCCTTATTCTTCAGCCCCGAGGCTGATAGACGACCTGGCCATCACCTACGCCGGCAACCAACTGAAGCGCGTAACGGAAGGCCGCACCGGCGACCCCGACGAAGGATTTATAGCCGGGAGCAATATTACGGGCGACCACTACGTTTATAATAAAAACGGTGCCATGGTGCAAGATCCTAACAAAGGCATAACCGATATAGAGTATAACCCGCTGAATCTGCCTCAAATGATTGTTTTCGCATGAAGTGGTAGGTTACTTCAGCCCTAAATCTTAAATCTTTAAATTCTATTCTTTATCTTTGCATCATGATAAATACGCAGATAAGAACACACGACAAATATGCGGTGGAGTTTAAGATTGGTTTTCATGTATCGGACAAGAAAATAAAAGACTCGAACCGGTTTAAGATTAATACCTGGATATTCCTACCCAACGGGCTTGACATCAACCGGCACACCTACCATAAAGAGCAGTTCTACTCCGACATAAAAACCAACGTACGGCTAATAACTCCCATCTATAGCCTCGACGAACTGTTAAACCCCAAACGGGGGCCTTTTCCACGCTTGCAAAAGGCGATAGACGAGTTGACTGTAAACCCCAACGAAACGTCGGCCGAAGACTACCTTTACCATATAAAGTTGCTGCTGAGTATACTTAAAAGCGCTTACCGAGACTGTGCCGGCGTCATCTTGCGTACCGATAGCGAACGAGAGCAGGCTGTCATACGCTTTGTAGGGCAAGTGGAGGAGATAAACCGCCGCTATCGTGCGATGCGCGATGCTATATTGGACAATGAGGCCCTGAGCCGCGAGCAGAAAAACTATGCTTTGTTTGGCGACGAGTTTCTCGGCTTTATTACCGAAGACAACGGCTACCTTATCTTAAACCGAACCGAAAAAAGCCAGGCGCTATCCGGCGAGGCTAAGCAGGCTATCTTAAGGCTTATCCGCCGGGAAGGCGAAAACAAGAAAGCCATGGGCTACACCCTCCCCGACGAGAACGACGAAGAGCACAACAGCCTGATGCTAATAAAGAAGAGTGTGCTGAAGAAGTTTGTAGAGAGCGACCTTTACCTGCAACGCCTGAAGAAGGCCGACGGCATTATGGCGCGCGAGTTCTACTACAGCATTGCCGCCGGAGCCGCCATGGTATTTGCCACCGTGGTATCGTTTGCCGCCACACAAAAGCTGGGAAGTTTTACTACCTCATTGTTCCTGGTGCTGGTAATAAGCTACATGTTTAAAGACCGGATAAAAGAGACCTTCCGCATCTATTTCTCCTCGAAGCTGGACAAGAAGTACTTCGACTGGAAGTGGAACGTAAGTATCAATAACAGCAAGATTGGCTACATAAAGGAGGCCTTCGACTTTATTTCGCAAGATAAAGTTCCCCAAGAGATTATGAACCTGCGGAAGAAAACACCGCTGGTAGAGGCGGAAAACGAAATATACGACGAAAAGGTTATCCTCTACCGCAAGCGGGTAAGCATATCGAAGAAAGAGCTGGAAGAGGACAAGCAATACCACTTTCCGGGAGTGAACGATATTATCCGTTTCAACCTCGACTCCTTTACCAAGAAGATGGATAACCCCGAGATACCCATCTACCTGGCCGGCGGGGAAAAAGGTTATCATACCATTACCGGAAACCGCGCCTACGCCCTCCACTTCATCATTGAAAGCCAATCGGAACAGGAAACTTCCTACAAAGCTTACCGGGTGCTCTTCAACCGCAACGGCATCAGCGACATCACGGAA
>DAIREI010000423.1:0-1838 GCA_036795675.1 Bacteroidales bacterium | reverse complement strand
GGGCTTAAACGATTCCTTCACTGTAAGGTCGTTCATCACGGTGCGGGGTGGCTTGCCGAAGAAGTCGCTCAATTGCATATCCAACGGCTTTTGCCCGTCGCGCTGGCAGAAGACAAACTGCATGTCGCCAGTGGTATCGCCTACTACATACATGGGCGAGCGCTCGCGGTCGGCAATGCGTTTCACTTGTTCTATTTCCTCTTCTTCCAATACCATACCCATGCGTTCCTGGCTTTCGTTGCCGATAATTTCTTTGGCCGATAAGGTGATATCACCTACGGGAAGCTTCTCCATAATAATACGGCCGCCGGTGGTTTCTACCAGCTCGGAGAGGCAATTGAGGTGACCGCCAGCTCCATGGTCATGAATGGATATGATAGGGTTCTCTTTCGATTCGGCCAACGAGCGGATTACGTTGGCTACACGCTTCTGCATCTCGGGGTTGGCACGCTGAACGGCGTTCAGCTCTATACCGCTGGAGTACTCGCCCGTATCGACCGATGATACGGCTCCTCCGCCCATCCCGATACGGTAGTTATCGCCACCCAGTATTACTACCTTTTCGCCCGCCTCTACTTTGCCTTTTATGGCGTCGCGACGGTTAGCAAAACCTACGCCCCCGGCCAACATTATCACTTTGTCGTAAGCGTATTGCTTGTTGTTTTCTTCGTGCTCGAAGGTGAGTACCGAGCCGCATATCAGGGGTTGTCCGAACTTATTGCCAAAGTCCGATGCTCCGTTTGAGGCCTTTATCAGTATTTGTTCGGGGGTTTGGTATAACCATTTGCGGGGCGGCATGGCCTTTTCCCATTCGCGGTCTTCTGTCGTTCGGGGGTAGGCGGTCATATACACGGCAGTACCTGCCAAGGGCAACGAGGCTTTACCTCCGCCCAATCGGTCTCTGATTTCCCCACCCGTACCGGTTGAGGCGCCGTTGAAAGGTTCTACGGTAGTGGGAAAGTTGTGTGTTTCTGCTTTAATCGAGAGTACGGTTTCAATGCTCTCCGTCTCGAAGAAGTCGGGTTTATCGCCGCTTGCCGGAGCAAACTGCTCTATGATAGGACCGGCGTTGAACGCCACATTATCCTTATAAGCCGAAATCAGGTTATTGGGGTTTAGCTTCGATGTCTTCTTTATCAGTTCGAACAAGGTGCATTTCTTCTCCTTGCCGTCTATTACAAATGTACCGTTGAATATCTTGTGGCGGCAATGCTCTGAGTTAACTTGCGAGAAACCGAACACTTCGCTGTCGGTAAGCTTCCTGCCCAACTTTTCACTCACACTATTCAGGTAATCTATCTCTTCCCAACTCAAAGCCAGCCCCTGTTGTTGGTTGTACAGGGCTATATCGTCTATGTATTGTATCTTTTCGGGCTTTTTGTTGATAGTGAAGATGTCTTGCCCTATGCTTTCGTAAACCCGTTGGAGCATGGGATCGTATTTCGTATCTTTGCCGTTAACCATGAGGAACTCTTCGATGCGCGATATACCTTGAACGCCCATTATCTGCGTCATCTCCACGGCGTTGGTACTCCAGGGAGTAACCATCTCTTTGCGCGGACCCAGCAGGTAATGGTTAATGATTCGTTTATCAAGGTATTCGGCATTGCCGAAGAGCCATGTGAGCTTCTTAATGTCTTCTTTCCCCGGTTTATCAACAATGTCTACTGCAATAATAGTATAATTTGGCGTTTTGAAGAAAAGGATCATTTTTGTTCGTGATTAATATGTAAGTATTTCGCCTTTGGCATAGGATGAATTATCAGCGTATTTAATTTCACCGCAAAAATAGTAAAAAAGTATTACAATTTAATGATTCAAGGGATTAAAAGAATTGA
>DAIREI010000422.1:0-1850 GCA_036795675.1 Bacteroidales bacterium | reverse complement strand
AAGGTTGTACACCCTCGCACGCCAAGGGTCTATACCTTTCAAGTCCTCATCCCTATTTCGACTGCCCGGTAACCCTGTCTCCGGCTATCGGCTATCAGTAAACAGTTACCAGTTATCAATTATCCGTATTAGAAATCAATCCAATTTATGGCGGTTTTATTATTGACTTTTCAAAAAAAAACCGTACATTTGCACGCAATAAAAATTAAAACTAAGTATTATGTCTTTTATTGCAGATAAAGTAGTTATGGATGGTCTCACCTTCGACGATGTGCTGCTCATCCCCGCTTATTCCAATGTTTTGCCCCGCAATGTCGACCTGACAACCAAGTTCTCACGTAATATTTCGCTGAATATTCCTATGGTTTCCGCGGCCATGGATACGGTAACCGACGCCAAGATGGCTATAGCTATCGCCCGCGAAGGCGGTATCGGGGTCATTCATAAAAACATGACCATAGAAGAGCAGGCCAAGCAAGTGCGCTCAGTGAAAAGAGCCGAGAACGGTATGATATCCAATCCCGTGAGCATCAAACGCGGCAAAACCGTGCAAGATGCCCTTAATATCATGACCGAATTCCGTATCGGCGGCATCCCCGTGGTGGACGATGAGAACCGCCTGGTAGGGATAGTCACCAATCGCGACCTGCGTTTCGAGCGCGATATGGACAAAAAGATTGACGAAGTGATGACTTACGAGGACCTTGTCACCACCAACCAGTCGACCGACTTGGAAATGGCAACGGGCATATTGCAGGAGCATAAGATAGAGAAGCTGCCCGTGGTAGACTCCGACAATAAATTAATCGGGCTGATTACTTATAAAGATATTACCAAGGCTAAAGATAAGCCTTTTGCCTGCAAAGACAAGCAAGGCCGCCTGAGAGTGGCTGCCGGAGTGGGCGTTACCTTCGACACCTTCGACCGCATACATGCCCTGAAAGAGGCCGGGGCAGACGCCATCGTCATTGATACGGCGCACGGCCATTCGCAAGGCGTGATAGACGTGCTGAAAGAAACCAAGCAAAAATTCCCCGATATTGATATTGTGGTAGGCAATATTGCTACTGCCGAAGCTGCACGCGCCTTAGTCAACGCAGGAGCCGACGGCATCAAGGTAGGCATTGGGCCGGGTTCTATCTGTACCACCCGCATCATTGCCGGTGTGGGCATGCCCCAACTCTCGGCCATCTACGAAGTAGCCAACGAACTGCGAGACACAGGCGTACCGGTTATTGCCGACGGAGGCCTGCGTTACTCGGGCGATATAGTGAAGGCCTTGGCTGCCGGAGGCGACTCGGTGATGATGGGTTCGCTGCTGGCGGGCGTAGAAGAGTCCCCCGGAGAAACCATCTTGTACAACGGGCGCAAGTTTAAGTCGTACCGGGGTATGGGTTCGCTCGAGGCCATGCAAAAGGGGTCGAAAGACCGTTACTTCCAAGATGTGGAAGACGATATAAAGAAGCTGGTTCCCGAAGGCATTGCGGCACGCGTTCCCTATAAAGGCACGCTGTATGAAGTGATATTCCAGATGGTTGGCGGCCTCAGAGCCGGTATGGGCTATTGCGGAGCAGGCAACATAGGCAAACTGCACGATGCTAAATTCGTACGGATTACCAACGCGGGCATGGCCGAAAGCCATCCTCACGATGTAGCCATCACGCAAGAAGCGCCCAATTACAGTTCAAACTCCGGAAGACAGTTTTGACAATAATTTGATATAATATACGTTTACTATAAGATAGAGTATATTTTAACATGTTAAAATATACTTTTGTCATTGCGGGCGTGACTTGGAATGACAAGCTTTTTTAGCAAACCCAAGATGAAATAACATAAAGAACTAAATT
>DAIREI010000421.1:0-1851 GCA_036795675.1 Bacteroidales bacterium | reverse complement strand
CAAAAGCAAGGTGTTCCGCCTCCGGTGGCAATAATTACATTTTCAAACTCCGAAACCTCGTGCAAGGTTTTGTTTTCAAGTGTTCTAAAAGTTTGTTCACCCAATTCGGAAAACAGGACATCGATCGACTTGTGATAGCGATTCTCGATGAAGGCATCCAAGTCAATAAACTGCATGTCGAGACTTTCGGCCAGGCGTTTCCCTATGCTGGTTTTCCCGCATCCCATATAGCCGATCAAATAGATGCGTTTACGGTTCATAAATGCAAATTTACATATTTTTGTTTTACCATGTCTTTATTTGTCGTACTTTTGTGTAAATCTATGAATGAATATATAAAAGAAAGCCTGTCGGTAGATGCCGCCTGCTCTGGAAATCCGGGAGTGATGGAGTATCGTGGGGTATGGACGGCTACCTCCGAAGAAGTGTTTCGCGTAGGTTCCTTTCAGCAGGGAACCAACAATATAGGCGAATTCCTGGCCTTAGTACATGGGCTGGCTCTTTGCAAACGTGATAAGATAAACCTGCCCATATATACCGATAGTGTCAACGCCATGATATGGGTGAGGAAGAAAAAATGCGGCACCAAGCTGGCTCGCACGCCCGACAACGAGCGATTGTTTAATCTGATAGATCGGGCAGAGTACTGGCTGAGAAACAACAGCTACACCACGCCCATCCTAAAGTGGGAAACACGGGAGTGGGGCGAAATACCGGCCGACTTTGGAAGGAAGTAACACCTCCCCCCAACCCCCTCCCAAGGAGGGGAGCGTTGGTAGTTATATAGAAAATTAATGAAGAATAAAACAATAAATAAGGGTTTATGCGCTTTGTGCAACTCCCCCTCCTTGGGAGGGGGTTGGGGGGAGGTGCTTCTTTTCCTTATTTTCTCCCTCTTTGCCTTGCCCATAGCTGCCCAAACCGACAACTATCAATCCACCATCCCCGAATATATTATCGACCAGGCAGGCGACACCATACAGACCATGGTATTGCGCGAAGTGTACATCTATCCCAAGCAAACCTTTAAGAATAGCAAACAAGAGAAGAAATACGACAAGCTGACACGCGATGTAAAGAAGACTCTCCCTTATGCCAAACTTATCTATAACACCTTGATAGAGACCTACGAGTATATTCAAACCATCCCCGACGAAAAGGAACGCGAAGCACACCTCAAGAAGATGGAAGATGATTTGTTTGCTGAATATAAGCCCATACTAAAGAAGTTGACGCTCTCGCAAGGGAAGATGCTCATCAAACTCATCGACCGCGAATGCAACCAAACCTCCTATACGCTTATCAAAACCTTTCTCGGGCCTATCCGCGCCGGCTTTTGGAACTTCTTCGCCACCATCTTCGGAGCCAGCCTTAAATCGGAGTGGGACCCCGATGGCAAAGACGCCGCTGCCGAACGTATCGTTCAGATGATTGAGATGGGGATACTATAGCCAATTATGAATTATAAATTATGAATTATGAATGATGCGAAGCAATGCTAATTATTTTCATTTTCCTACTTTACAATTAATACTTTACTATCCAATACTTTCCCGCCGGATATTAGGTTCACGGTGTAATAGCCGGATGTGAATCCGCTTAGTTGCACTTCTTTCGATTCTGCACCAATGGTGAGCGGATAACTTGCCGCCGTTACGCCCATGCTTGAAATAAAGACTAACGATGCTGCATTTATCTCTTCGCTTAATACATATCCTATCGTTACCTGCGTATTGGCAGGATTAGGAGTGATATAGGTGATGATGCCCTCTTTCACGGCAATGCCTACCGAGTCATACGATTTATAAGCGTCGGCCACGGCTTGTACCTCCAATGTGTAGCTTTGTGTCG
>DAIREI010000420.1:0-1854 GCA_036795675.1 Bacteroidales bacterium | reverse complement strand
AATAGGCTTTACCGGCTATGCAGTCATTGTATTGCTGTTGCTTCTTCTTTTAACTCATCTTTACCTCCGTGCCGACAATCCGCCCAAAGAGAGTGAAGTGCTACTGATGGCGGGTGGTGTGATGCTCAACCAGGGCGATGTGGATTGGCAGGGAGGCACTTTCACTCCCCAGGAAAACATTCCCGAGCCGCTGGTGACTACGCCTCCGGAAAACCAGCCCGACCCCGATGTACCCTCGGTAATTACGGATGACACCGAAAACACTGCGGTCATAGTAGCCGAACGGGAGCGGAAAGAGAAAGAAGAACGCGAGCGCAAGGAGCGTGAACGATTGGAAGCGGAACGTCGCCGTCAGCAAGAACTTGACAACCAGATGTCGAGCGCTTTCGGAGCAGGCACTTCCGGTTCGGGTCAAGGCTCTGGTCAAGGCGCTTCGGGAGGCAATCAAGGCACCGACGCTTCCGGCGGAGGCGGCTTCGGTAGCTTCGACTTGGGCGGACGCGGACTGTATCCCGGCTCGGCATTGCCCAGACCGGCCTATAATGTACAAGAAGAAGGAACCATTGTGGTAGCAGTAATAGTTAATCCTCAAGGGAATGTGATTAAGGCTGATATAAGAGCCAGAGGCACCAACATTACCAATGAGAGAATGCGTAAATCGGCTGAAGAGGCAGCCCTTAAAGCCCGCTTTGCCGTTGTTAACAGCAGCGACAACCAGCATGGTACGATTACTTATAGGTATAGATTGAATTGAAATACCTCTCCCCCGACCCCTCTCCACAAGAGAGGGGCGGTCGCAACGCAAAAATTATTTTCATAGTCGTGCTTCGCGCGCTCCCCTCTCTTGTGGAGAGGGGTCGGGGGAGAGGTAAAACGCTTAACACTTAACATTAAACGATATGAAAAAAATATTTCTATTCTTAGCAAACGGCTTCGAGGAAATAGAAGCCATCGCCACGGTCGACGTATTGCGCCGGGGTGAAATAGGGGTTACTACCGTATCCATCTCGGATAAAAAAGAAGTGACCGGGGCGCACAACGTAACGGTTTTGGCCGATGTGTTATTCAACGAAACGAACTTTAACGAAGGCGATATGCTGGTATTGCCCGGCGGAATGCCCGGCGCAAGTAACCTGAACGAACATGAAGGCCTAAAGCAACTACTCTTGAAGTACAATGCCGAAGGAAAACTAATAACAGCCATTTGTGCAGCTCCCCTCGTATTGGGCGGATTGGGTTTGCTGAAAGACAAACGAGCTACCTGTTACCCAAGCTTCGAACCCACGCTTACCGGCGCTACCCATGTAGAAGACGGCGTGGTAGTAGACGGTAACATCACCACCGGCAAAGGCCCGGGTTTTACTATCGACTTTGCATTGACCCTGGTTCAGCAACTTCAAGGCAAAGGCATGGCCGATGAGGTAGCCGGCGGAATGCTATATAAGAGTTAAGAGTGAAGAACTTAAGATACACTCTTTTTATTTAATCTATTGTTTGTCTTTTTTATCAAGTTTGATTTCACTGCCTTTAATAATGATTTTAGATTTATCAAAAGTCGGAGGCAAATTAATATCCGCGTCTGTAGGTTTAGGCATAGGAATACCGGGGATTGTAGGGTCTTTTCCCCAATCCCTGATTATCTTATATTTCTCCATCGCTGCTATTTGAATCTCGCTGTCAATAGCATTTACCGAACTTGTTTGTGCCGTCGCGAAATGAGACAGTAAAAGACAGCACAAAAGACTTAAAAAAAACTTATTCATAATAGTATGCGTAATATTTATATCGCAAAAGTAATGAATAAGTAAGTAATCAAAATTAAGCGACAATATGTGTATAGTTAATAAACAGTCC
>DAIREI010000419.1:0-1870 GCA_036795675.1 Bacteroidales bacterium | reverse complement strand
GGGGGAGGCGCAAAGCAATGCCGTAGGGGCGAATAATTATTCGCCCGTGTTTAACAGAATGATAATGAAACAAAACAATTATTAACAAACGATGCCTCGCTCAACTCCCCCTCCTTGGGAGGGGGCTGGGGGGGAGGTGAATATTAAAACAATGAACATCTTCAAGTCTTACAAACGAACCCGGTTCTTCCTGTGGATAAACATCATCGGCTTATCCATCGGGCTGGCTATATCCATCATGCTGGTCTTGTATATTGTAGACCAGTTCAGTTTTGATAAGCATTTTAAGAATAAAGATAGGATTGTTAAACTCTTAACCAAATCGGAAAGCGAGGGCAATAAGAAGCCGGCGTATTTCTCCGCTTGCCTTATAACAGCAGGAACGGTATTGCCCGATAAAGTGCCGGGCATAGAAGCCACGGCGCAGATATGCAACAACGGAAGTCTGGAGATGACTGCCAACGATAAACGCTATGGCAGCTTGAAAACCTATATGGTCAATACGGAGTTCTTCGAGGTATTCTCGATGACTTTCCTTGCAGGCTCCCCCTCTTCTGCCCTTGCTTCGCCCTCTTCCATGGTGATAACGCGCAGACAGGCCGAGATTATTTTCGGTGGGGTAGAGCAGGCGATGAATCAACCGGCCATTGTATCAGGGACGGATTACACCGTAACCGCCGTGGTGGAAGAACTACCCATGAATACGCACTTCAGCTTTGATTTATTAGCTAATATCAGCAGCGTTCCTTGGCTGGCCGGAACGATAGGGATTGACTTCCACACTTATTACCTCATTAAAGAAGACGCTTCTTTGGAAGCCACTCGCAAAGCCATAGAAGACGAATACACCGTGTTGCTCAAACCTTGGACCGGTGATTCGGCTATCAAGGCATCGGGAGTAACCGAGATGCTGGGCGATGTGTACTTGAAAACCAAAGCGACGTATGTACTGGATAAGAAAAGCGATGTGACACTTATCAGCGTATTATCGGGATTAGCCATTCTTATCCTTATACTTGCCATTACCAACTTCATCAATCTCTATATCTCGCAAGGCGAAACAAGGATGAACGAGATTGCTATCCGCAAGACCAATGGTGGGCAGATAAAAGACATCGTCCGACAGTTTTTTACCGAGGTATCGCTTATCGTGTTGATTGCTTTTGTTATTGGTTTTATCCTCTCCGCCCTTTGCATCGAGTATGTTCTTCCATTAATAGACCTCAGGCAATTGCTGTCTCCGCTCTTTATCGTCTCCATACTTGCATTGTTCATTATCACGGTGGTTTGCTCGGCATTCTATCCGGCTATCTATCTGAGTAAGTTTACCCCCTTGGAGATTCTCGGCAAGCGAATTAAGTTATCTAAACGGCAACTGACGGCAGGCATAGTCATCTTCCAATCCATCTTGTCTATTATCCTACTATCGTTTATCGTAACGATATACAAACAAACGGCTTATCTGAAAGACCTGCCTTTGGGATACAATCCCAATCAGTTGGTGTCGGTAGTGGATAGCCAGATAACTTATCAACGATACGATGCCATTAAAGAAGAGTTGCTAAAGCTTCCCATTGTTCAATCGGTAGGGGTATCGCATCACATAGTGGGTGATGGCTGTAGCCGTCAGCGGATTATGCCCTGGGGTAATAAAGACGGAGAGCTGAGCATCAATGAGTACCGCATGATGACCGGGATGCCCGATATGATGGGGTTTGAGTTGGTAGAAGGGCGCTATTGGAACGAGAGCGACCCGGATAGCATTTGTTTGATTCTGCTGAACGAAGCGGCCGTGAAAGCCTTAGGCGATGAGACACCCTTGGAGACGGTGTATGAATACCGCGGAGAGACGCGAGTAACCGGCGTAGTA
>DAIREI010000418.1:0-1878 GCA_036795675.1 Bacteroidales bacterium | reverse complement strand
GGCCGTTTTCAAGCAACATACCGGAAATTTCTTTTTTTCACCTCCATCTTTTCCTTAACCAAAATAAACAGTTGCAGGATTGATCTGCAAATTATCATAAAAATATCTTTCCTATTTAAACCTTTCGATTCAGTTGTTGTCTTTTCAACTGATATATATTGTCTCTATGAAATATTTCACAGCTGTTGTAGCAATACTGCTTATTACTACTTTTAATGTTTTTGCCCAACAAAACATTACCCTGACCGGGAAACTGCTGGACGAAGCAGATAGTCAGCCTATTATTGCCGGGAGTGTTGAACTGCTCAACGAGCGCGACAGTACGGTCATCACCAGAACTATCACCAACATCGACGGGGTATTCAGCCTGAAGAACCTATCGAAAGGAAAGTATGTGTTAAGAGCCACCTTTATAGGCTATCTTCCCGTTACCCGTCCGATTACGCTGACAGAGAATCAACCCTCGGTCAACCTCGGTTCCATTGCTATGCAAATGAGCGATGTGTTGCTGAAAGAAGCTTTGGTAGAAGGGAAGCGGCCCGAGATTGTTGTAAAGAACGATACCATCGAGTACGACGCGGCTTCGTATAAAGTACCTGAAAATTCGAATATAGAAGAGTTGATAAAGAAACTTCCCGGCGCCGAGGTGGACAAAGACGGCAAGATAACCGTGAACGGGAAAGAGGTGAAGCGCTTTCTGGTGGACGGGAAAGAGTTCTTCTCAGACGACCCCCAGGTGGCCTCGCGAAACCTGCCTGCCGAGATGGTAGATAAATTGCAGGTGCACGACCAACGCTCGGAGATGGCTCAGATGACGGGCTTCGACGACGGCGAAGAAGAGACCGTAATCAATATTACCGTTCGCCCCGGCATGAAACAGGGAACCATAGGCAACGCCCTTGTCGGCGCCGGAGCAGACATGAAGAACGACAACGATTTGCGCTATCAGTTGGGAGCTTTCCTCAACCACATGAACAACAACGACCGCTACACCCTTATGCTGGGACGCAACAACAATAACAACATGGGCGCGGCCGACCTCGGAGCCAACCAATTCGGCGGGATGCGTATGCGTCGCGGAAGCGGAGGCATTACCGAGACTACCAACGTTATGTTGAGCATCAATAAAGAACTTTCGTCGACCGCCACCCTCAATGCCGACTTTCGCTACAACGGGCAAGACCGTCACTCCGATGTGAAGAAAGAACAAACTTCGCTTAGTTCATTCAGGCAGCAATTGGAAAGGAGCACTTCGCTTACCAATTACGACTCTAACAACTTCGCAGCCAACTTCCGTTTCGAATGGAAGCCCGACACACTCAATACCCTCATATTCCGCCCCAACATCAGCTATAACAATAGCAGCAGCGACGAGGCGGAGTCGTCAGACATCTATGATTACAACACATTGAACCCCGTATCTAACTCGAAGTCTTTTGCCAATAATGAAGGTCAAGGGCTTAACTTCAGGGGACGATTGGATTATTCGCATCGTTTCAGCAAATACGGCCGGGTACTCAGCCTTAATCTGGAAGGGCGGTACAACCAGAATCGCTCATGGGAGAACAATTACAATTATCTGAAGAAATATATTGAATACATCGGGATGCGCTTTCTCAATCTCATCAAAAAGTACAATAGAGTAAGGCCTTTGTCTGATTTTATTTACGAGTAAGCCTCCCTCTTCATAACCTATATAGCCCGCCGGAGCACCGGTAAGCGTAGCTACGGAATTGGATTCCATAAATTCGGACATATCGAAGCGGATAATAGCGTTCTCGTCCTGGAACAGAAATTCCGCAAGGGCTTTCGTAAGCTCGGTCTTTCCTGTCCCTGTTGGCCCCAGGAAGAATACGGACGCAATCGGGTGCCCTTTTT
>DAIREI010000417.1:0-1886 GCA_036795675.1 Bacteroidales bacterium | reverse complement strand
TACAATATATATCCTACAATATAATCCTCCTTAAACCGGAACGTCTCTATGCGAGTGCCTTGTATATACAGGTCTTCGCCCTCGATACGTTCTACTTCGTAGCGGCGCGGTTTTCCTTCCAGTCCGGTTCCCTTCATCTTGGCAAAGGCTTCCTTGGCCGTCCAGAAGCGGGTACTCCATTCGTTGGGTTCGAGGTCTTTCAGCAGCGACTTTTCATGGTCGGTAAAGCTGATGTCCATAAACTCGGGGCTGCGCTCTTCTATCCGTTCCAAGTCGATACCCACCGGTTTCTCTGTCGAGGCTACTGCTACGGCTTCACCTTTCTTGTGGGCTATCGATACCTTTATTGCGTCTTCTTCGCAGGGGCCTGATACTATGGGTCGACCTTTTTCGTCGTAATTGATGAAGATTTCAATGGGGTAGCAGTACTTATTCTTCTCTTCCTCTTTCTTTTCGAGCAGGTTGCGCACAGCATCCTTAGTCGGTACGCGGCTGATGAGGTAGTACCTCCGCTGATTGGGCAGCATGGAATGAAATTTCTTTCTCTCGGGCGAATTGAGGTAGCGGTTGAGTAAGAAATCCCAGCTCGAGCCTTGCGTGTACCGGTTGTTGAAGTAATATACGCCCGGCCTTATCTCGTCGGCTAAAATGCTTTCCTGCGGCCTCATCACCACATCCCAAACAACCGGGTCGAACTCGAAGCGGCGGTTTTGCCATTGCTCGAATATGCACCATACTTTGCCGTCGCGTTTGATAATAACGTCGCCGATAATGAAGTAAGGATTCAACTCGGTAACAATCAACGTATATTCGAAGTCGCCTTCTTGGTCGTTCATGTCCTGATAGAAAGTCAGGCGTTTCAATCCTACCGGGAAGGTAATCCGGTCTTCGTCCACAGTGAGGTGGGTGTAGGTGCCGAGTAGTTGCCCCATACTGTCGAGAAGGCTTCCTTTGCCTTCGGGTTTCTTCAGCCGTGCTCTCAATCCGCGTTCCGATACTTCGGTTACTTCCTGTACGCACTGATATTTAGGCCCGTGGAAAAGATAATAATCGTAAATCTTCTCCCTTGTAGGTGGTTCCATTATCTGTTTACCTAAGTCGATATAACCCCGATACTTTTCAGGTACTTCGGGGTATTCGTCGGCAAAAACGATATCGCCCCGGGCGTGTCCTTCTATAGTGATGTGTACGGTGTTCTCGTCTTTCCGCTTCCCAACATATTTATTGATAAAGGGCTTTTCTACACTCATCCATTTATATACGGCCGAATTGTCGATAGATATCACCTTCTTGCCGGGCATGTATTTGCTTGCCGTTTCGGCCAATAACTCTAAAGTCATTGTCATGGGGATAACCGGATTCAGGTCTTCCATGTACATCCAGTTCTTGGGTTGATGAACGATGGAGTGGTCGTAGAGATACGGATAGTCGTCGACGAAGATGTTGATGTCTTCCTCAAACACGCCGTCTTTCTCCCAAGATAGAGTTTTTTTCTCTTCCTTTGGAGCAGCTTTGGAGATTAGAGGTTCAGCCTCCGCTTTCTTCGTTGCTTCCTTCTCCATCTTCAATGTGCCGGGTTGGTCGAGCAGGCCACGCTGTTTAAACAAGGTAACCATTTCGTTCTGCAACTTAATGGCATCTTGCAGGTTCTTGTTCACTGCGCTCAATATAGGATGACTCTTATCGTCGAACATCGAGTCGAGTGGCGACAGCACGCCTGCCGGCCTGTATTTGGCAGCAGCATCGCGAAGCATGGGCAAATCTTTAATCACCGGGATAAACATACGCATATTCATGCCCTTTACCGGCTTAACCAATTTAAGACCTTCTTTTATTCCGAGTATTTCCCGGTTGATTTCCCGTCCTTCTATAAAGAGTAAAGCCAG
>DAIREI010000416.1:0-1893 GCA_036795675.1 Bacteroidales bacterium | reverse complement strand
ACACCCTGGAACTGGCGTGGCTGGTGGGATTTCGGAACAGGAGCGCTCGGCGATATGGCTTGCCACATTGTGCAACCGGTAGTGGAAGCGCTTAAGCTGAAATATCCAACTTCGGTTCAGGGAAGCTCTACGGCCTTATTGGTCGATTGTGCGCCCAACGCCCAAGAGGTACATTATATATTTCCGGCTCGCGAAAACCTCCCCAAGGTAGCCATGCCCGAGGTGGAAGTAATATGGTACGACGGTGGGCTTAAACCTCCCCGTCCCGCAGGATTGCCCGCAGGTAAAGACATGAATATGTCGGGCGGCGGCGTTATCTTCCACGGAACCAAAGATACGCTTATCTGCGGTTGCTATGGTGTGAATCCCTACTTAATATCGGGCAGAACGCCCAACTCACCCGAAGTGATGCGCAAGGTAACCGCCACGCACGAAATGGACTGGGTGCGTGCTTGTAAAGAAAGCGCATCGAGCCGCGTGCTCTGCGCATCGGACTTCAGCAAGGCCGGCCCATTGAACGAAATGGTAGTGATGGGTGTGCTCGGCGTACGCCTTCAAGGGCTGAACCAAGTACTGAATTGGGATGGCGCCAAGATGGAGTTTACCAATATCCCACCGAACGGAACGGTTCAAGCCATGATTAAAGACGGCTTCCAAATTAAGGACGGACATCCCACTTTCGACAAGACGATGACCGCGCCAATGAATGCACAGCAGTTTGCCAACGAACTGATCAAACATACCTACAGAGGAAACTGGGCGTTGCCGGCAATGCCGTAAAAACACTTAACACTAAACATTAAACAATAAAGAATATGCATTTATGAAGCAAGTAAGTTATTTTTTAAGTATTGCATTGGCAGCTACTATGCTGTTTGCATGCACTAAGAAAGAAGCTGCTCCTACTACCACGGTAGATGAGCCGCAAGAACAAACCGACCCCAACATGATAGCCGAGGGGCCTGAACAAACACTGATTGAAGCCACCGAGACCACTCCGGCTTATGTTCTCATCAACAAACCTCAGGTAGATCTGGCGGAATTTCCGATGGACAAAGACGGCTGGATTACCCTTTTCGACGGCGAAACTTTCAAAGGATGGAGAGGATACGACAAAGACGTAGTACCCGGCAAATGGGTGATTGAAGACGGAGCCATCAAGTTCAACGGCACAGGAGGCGGAGAAGCTCAAGAGACCGATGGCGGCGACATCATCTTTGCCCATAAGTTTAAGAATTTCGAACTCTCTATCGATTGGAAAGTATCTAAGGGCGGAAACTCCGGCATCTTCTACTTGGCTCAGGAAGTAAAGGGGCAACCCATCTATATCTCGGCTCCCGAAGCGCAGGTGTTGGATAATGAAAACCACATCGACGCAGGCATGGGCGTGGATGGCAATCGCAAATCGTCGTCGCTCTACGACATGATTCCGGCCAACCCGCAAAATGCCAAGCCTTTCGGCGAGTGGAACACCACAGGCATCGTAGTATTTAAGGGAACCGTTATTCATAAACAAAACGGCAAGAATGTACTGGAGTATCACCTGTGGACGCCCCAATGGACCGAAATGCTGCAAGCAAGCAAGTTCAGCCAGGAGAAGTGGCCTTTGGCATTCGAATTGCTGAACAATGCCGGCGGCACTAACCGCGAAGGCTACATCGGTATGCAAGACCACGGCGACGATGTGTGGTTTAAGAACATAAAAATTAAAATTTTGGATTAATTAGCTTTATTTATGAAATAGAAAGGAGCTGTGTCTGTTTTGAAACACCCTCCTTTGTTTGTTTTGCCCCAAACCCCTCTAGAGGTTTGGGGCAAAAAACGAAGAATTAGCTCTTCTTAAACAGCGAGATAATCCATAACAGTAGAATAGCTCCTAAGATGGAAACGATG
>DAIREI010000415.1:0-1895 GCA_036795675.1 Bacteroidales bacterium | reverse complement strand
GGGGGAGGTGTATTCTTAACTCTTAGTTTTTAGTTCTTCACTCCTCGCTCTAAACTCCTGCAATTTTATGTCTTTCTCTATCTGCCGCTCCGCCCTTACTCCCTTGGGGTTCTCGTATCGGCTTACGCTTAATATTATCCCGATATAAACACAAGTAACCAGCATGGAGGTTCCTCCGCGGCTTATCAGCGGCAAGGGCTGCCCGGTGATGGGCAAAATGCCTACGGCTACCGCCATGTTCGACATGGCTTGCAGCATGATTATCAGCGATGAACCGATGACCAAGTACTTGGGGAACAGCTTATCGCATCGGGCAGCTATCTGCCCCGCCCGTATAAACAGGATGATATAGAGGAAGAGGATAATGGCCCCTCCTATAAGCCCCATCTCTTCTATTATAATGGAATAGATAAAATCGGAGTAGGCTTGGGGTAGTACGTCGCGTTGTATGCTGTTGCCGGGCAGCCGACCCACCAGCCCCCCGTATGCGATGGCTATCTGCGAATGCGAGCGTTGCAGGTTGTCGTCGGTTATCTTGTAGGTTTCGGGGTCTAATTTCTCGCTGGCTACAAAGAAGTTCTCGATACGTCCCTCCCAGGTTTTACCGCGCGGCAGTTTGCTTACCAAGCTATCGGGCGCCAGCATGATAAAGGCGACAAAGAGGAAGGCCGCGCCTCCTATGGCTAAGCTTAGCAACCACAGTTTCTTACCCGGTATTTGTCCTACAAACATCATCATAAATATCACGGCAAAGAGCAAGACGGCGGTAGAAAAGTTCTCGAAGAAGATCAATATACAGGTGAAGGCCGATAAGCCTACAATCCACTTCATGCTTTTATCATTCCCTTTGTTTTCTTTCCGCTTACTAAGGATGAACGCCACAGTGGCTATCAGGCATATTTTGGCTAACTCCGACGGCTGAAAGCTGATGCCGGCTATCTCGTAAAAACGTTGAGAGCCGTTGACGGTTTCGCCGAAGAGCTTGACCAGGATAAGGAAAATCCAACTCAGGGGCAGGGCTATCATCAAGAGAGAAAAATAGCGCGGCTTTACGGCGTGTACGAACAGCACAATGCCGGCGCCGAACAAGAGGAAGATGGCATGGCGCAATATGGGCTGCCAATAGTGCCCCCTGAAGGTGAGCGTGCTGGATGCGCTGTAGACTTCTATCAGCGAGACGAAGCAAAAGAACATGAATAGTATCCATATCGCTTTATCTCCGCGGAATATTTTGGCAATGGAATTCATCGTTTATAGCCTTCTTACATTATACTTAAATTGTTTTCCCCGGTCTTCGTAATTATCAAACAGGTCGAAACTTGCGCAACAGGGCGAGAGCAACACCGCATCGCCCGGCTCGGTTACCTCGTAGGCCTTGGCCACGGCGTCGCGCATGGAGTGAACGTCGTATACGGCTCCGCCGAACCGCCCGTCGAAGAAGTCGTGCAGCTTGCTGTTGTCCACCCCCATAAAAATCAGGGCACGGCACTTCTCTTTTACCGACGATTCAATCTCGCGGTAGTCGTTGCCTTTGTCTGTTCCGCCCAGGATGAGCACCGTAGGCGCTTTCATGCTTTGCAGGGCATACCAGCACGAGTTGACGTTGGTGGCTTTCGAGTCGTTGATGTATTCCACGCCCCGTACCCGGGCCACCTTCTCAAGCCGGTGCTCCACGCCTTTGAAGTCGCTGAGCGAACGCCGGATGTCTTCATTCTTAATATCGAGCAGTTTGGCGGCAATGCCCGATGCGAGGGAGTTCTGCAGGTTGTGCTTGCCTGTGAGCGCTATCAAATCTTCTTCCATGGTAAATTGTCCTTGTGGTGTGTTTATAATGATGTGTCTGTTTTCTACGTAAGCTTTCACCCCGGGCGCCTTTTCTTCGGCAAAGGGATATA
>DAIREI010000414.1:0-1921 GCA_036795675.1 Bacteroidales bacterium | reverse complement strand
CTCCAAAGCCTTGTTAAGAGAGCTATACACCAAGTTGTAATATCGCTGCCCGTTCACGGCCGGGTTGGTGGTAATCAGCGCCATATAGTAATAGCCCCACAGGGTATTCACCTCCGATGCGTCGGCGCTTTTGTCTTTATCCAGCTTCTCTAAGTAGCGCTTGGCATCTTCCAGCCTTGTCGTATTGCGCTCTCCGCCTTGATCGTAATAGACCATCTCGATATCGCAATAAGCAATATAATACACCGGAAGCCATTGGCTGTTGTGCTTTTGCGACAACAACTCGAAAGCGTTGCGGCAAACCATTAGGTCGTTGGCGGTCTTAGCCGCGTCCAGCTTCGTTAACACTTCGCTCATCAACTGAGCATACTCCATTTCACTTGCACTTTGTCCCTTTATCATCGGAAGATGAAAAGCGGAACAGAAAACCAAAAATAAGATTGCTTTTTTCATTTTACTGTATATTAATCAATTAAAAATAAGATGCTTCATAGGCGGTGTTTTTACCCAAGGTGATAAACACCCCGACATAAAATGCCCGATTGTGCTGCTGGTGAATGGGCTGTCCCGCATAGTGGCCGTTCCCGTCCGGTTGCGCGGCGAAACGGTATCCATACACATTATTGCGGTTCAAGATATTAGAGGCCGAAAGGTAAACGATTACCTTCTTGCCGACGAGTATACTCCAACTCGCGTCTAAGGTGAAATAGGCCGGCGTTTCCTCGTTCATAAACCCCGGCTTGTTGGGGTTGTGATAAGCACGCCCGCTGGCGTATCGCCCCGTTAGCCCTATGATGCTGCGAATGTTGAAGTTGCTGTACTTCAAGGTGGCGGATGCATTGTGGCGCGTTACATAATTTGGGACGGCCTCGACGGGATAATCGAGATACTTCCTCTTGGAATCATTGTAGGAGTAAGCCAGCATATATTCGAAGTTCTTGACTAACTTCCTGTCGTTGAAAAACAAATCTACGCCGCGGCTGTATCCCGTTCCGGCGGAAGTGTAATTATTTGCATCCAACAGGGGCAAGTGATTGTACTGCTTATTGTATGCTTCTATACGGTATATCCGGTCGTTATGTTGATAATACACGCCCAGCATGGCTTGGAAGTTCTCCTCCGGTTTGAGCCTATCATTATACAGAAGATAATCATTGTCTGATAGTTGCTGGTATTTGCCCACCACGCCCGACACGGTAAGCGAGTTATGCTGATAATTCAAGGCCAAGCGCGGCAGAAATGCTACCGAGTTATCTCCGGAGTAATATTCCAATCGCCCCGACAGGTTAAGAAACCATTTTTTCGAGAGATGGAAATCGTTTGAAACGAACAGCCCGGTTATATTATTCTCGAGCAGTTTAGTAAATTCATCGGCATCCTGATAAAAGAAATCGTAAGCCTTGTAGTATGATTCCAGCCCGGCTTCCATTTTGTAGAAGTTGGAAAAACGGTGGCTTGCTTTGGTCTTCAGGTGCAGCTCGCGGTCGTCCATTACTACATGATCGCCCTTAATCCGTCCATTATGAATATCTTTCTTATTCCACGACCAGGCAGCTCCGGCAAAGAAGCGGGTGCGGTCAAACTCCTTTCTAAAGGTAGCGTTCAGGTAAAGGTTGTCTTCATAATAATCCACATTGTGGCTATCTTGCTCGAATACCTCCTTCGTCAAATGCTCGAATCGGGTGTTGGAATAGGAAGAATACAGCTTGATTACGCCATCATTGCTCACATCAAACCGGGTTTGGTTCTTGATTGAAAAGTCGCGATAAGGCTTGTTCCATTCGTCTTTCTCTTTCGGATAAAACATGCTGTTATAAAGATCAAGGTCGGTATAGGTGAGGTCGAGCGAAGAAGAGGCCTTCTCCCATGCCATGGTTCCGCCGCCGCCAACCGACACATTCATCAACGAAAGCCCGTATTT
>DAIREI010000413.1:0-1932 GCA_036795675.1 Bacteroidales bacterium | reverse complement strand
CTCAGGCGCTGGGTCTTTAATCCGGCCGAAACGTCCAAGCCTTTTTTGATGGTTTTGAGCAGAACAAGGTAATCGCGGTCTCTGGGACCGTAAACCCCGGTGGGGCGGAATATGATATAAGGCAGGTCTGCCTGTTGATGGAGGTAATTTTCAGTCTTCATCTTGCTTCGTCCGTAACAGGTCTGTTCATCGTCGGGGACGGCAGCGCTCAGGCTACTCATGTAGATAAATTTACCGGGGAAAGCATCGGCTTCGCGCAGTGCTTCGATGAAATTACGTGTGTAATGGTAGTTTATCTTCTCGAAATCATTCTTGTCTAATGCTTTGGTTATCCCCATATTGTGGATAATGTAGTCCCAACGGCCATGTTCTTTTACATGTTGGTTGATTTGCTCGCTCAGTTTGTCTTTGTTAGCATAATCAAACTCGATAAAATGCGTGTTGGGATTTTGCAGGAACTCGCGGTTGGTCGATTGGCGCACACCGGCCCAGGTGTCAAAACCTATCTCGAGCGCTTTTTCAACAAAGAAACTTCCGATAAATCCCCCTGCCCCTGTTACTAAAATCCGTTTCATCGTTTGGCTTTGAAAAAAGTCTTCATTAAGTCGGCAGCCTCGTCGGCCAGCACACCCCCGATGATGCTCGTCTTGGGATGAAGCATAGAGGGGGAATAGTTAGAATAGCCTCTTTTCTCGTCCGACGCACCATATACAATGCATTTAATTTGCGCCCAGGCCAAGGCTGCCGCGCACATGGAGCAAGGTTCGAGGGTGACGTACAAGGTACATTCGTCCAGGTATTTGCCGCCCAGCACATTGGAGGCCGACGTTATGGCCTGCATCTCGGCATGGGCGGTAACATCGTTGAGGGTCTCGGTGAGGTTGTGAGCGCGCGCGATGATTGCCCCGTCGCATACGATTACTGCGCCAACGGGTACTTCGTCTTTGTCGAAAGCAACTTTGGCTTCTGCCAATGCCTGCTTCATAAAATAGGAGTCATCGCGCTCGCCTATCATTTTTTATCTTTGATTACGCGGATGATATAAACATCTTCTTTGGGCTTGTCGCGACCATCGGTAGGTGTCTCTGCTATTTGGTTCACTACGCCCAACCCTTCTATTACTTCGCCGAATACGGTATAGTTACTGTCGAGATGCGGGGTACCGCCCAGGCTTTTATAGGTTTCTTTTTGTTGTTCGGTAAGTGTGGTTCCGAAGGCTCCTTCTATGTCGCGAAGCTCATTGTCGGTAAATGTTCTTCCGTGTACAATGTAGAACTGGGTGGGAGAAGAACGCTTCTCTGGATTGACTTGGTCGCCCATTCTGGCAGCAGCCAAAGCACCCTTTTTATGATAATGTTCTTTCACAAATTCGGCGGGGATGGTTGTTTCGTCGTCTTCCGAATACTTCGGGTCTCTCAGGTGTGCCGGTTTGGTATTCGGGTCACCTCCCTGTATCATAAAATGATTGATTACCCGATGAAAAAGCACGCTATCGTAAGTGTGGTTGGCTACGAGCTTTTCAAAATTAGCTTTGTGCAAGGGCGTATCGTCGTACAACTTAATCTTTATATCGCCCATAGAAGTTTCGATGGTATAGATGGAATCACCGGCGCCGGCTTGGGCGTCTTTCTTGGTTTTACAGGTTGCCATTACAACAAGTATTAATAATAAAATGGATAAATATTTTTTCATAAGATTGCGGGATATGTTTATCTTCTCATTTCGTTCTCGCTGAAGAGGGTGGGATAGTTATCTTCCGATACTTTGATGATATGTCCCAGCAAGGTTTCGCGAAACCATCGCGAGCGGTTGCCGATCTTGTACCGGGCTAAATATTTGTTCATGGTATTCAATTCGTCTTCATTAAGCATAAAGACAACCCGCCTGTTTCTTGGCGATTTGGGCGGACGGGGTTTGAGTTTTTTCTTGTTT
>DAIREI010000412.1:0-1942 GCA_036795675.1 Bacteroidales bacterium | reverse complement strand
TCGGAATCCTTAATAATATCTTCTTGGAAGATGTCCTTAAAGATAGAGTTAAGCACATGATATGATGGAGTGTACCTTGTATTTGATAAAACTGATTCTACTCCACGCTTGTTGACAAAATAACAGTCTTGTTTACCAAGCCTTAACCGAATTAAATCTTCTCCAACCCAAGCTTTCATCGAATTGGTTAAAGCAGAATCGGTATAACCAATAAATTTAAGGATAGGGGTTAATTTTGTATATATCTCGCCGTTAATCTGACAACAGTGGGTTGTCCTATCTCCCAACTTCACGATATAGAAATTGAGAAGTTCATTTCTTTCTTCCATAAATTATTTATTCATTTGGCTCATACAACATCTCTCCAAGAGCCTCGTACCTGACTGAACCGACTACAAGGAATACTTTTTTGATGTTCTCGAAGCGTATTTTAAATGGTTCGTGAATCAAGCGCCCATCGGCGTAGGTTTCCTCATTGGTGCTGTATGCCATATAATGGGTTTGCCGGTCTCCTATCTGTATGCGCTTGACAAAGCGGTCCTCTGTTGTCTCTATCACGTAGTTTCGGCCGGGAGGGAGTTTTTGTAAGTCGTCATACAGTCGTTTTAAGGCAAGGACGCAACCCACCGGATATTCTTTCATGCTGTCGCCATAGTATCTAAGCACCGCGGTAGCTCCGCGCAAGAGATCGCCCGGGTTGATGTAGGCCGTGGGTTTGGATAGGGGCGCCATATTTGCGCCGTATTGGCTCTTGCCGCCGATGGCTTCGGTATCGTAAAAGGGGATTAAGTTAGCCGAGTCAGTTCTGAATATCTCTCCCTCTCCGGTGAGCAGCCACTCTACATTAATGTCCGGATAAGATTTGGTCATGCTCGAAAGGTTATCAAGGGTAGCTTTCTTCTTCTTGCTCTTCAACTTGCTGATTTCGCCTTTGTCTGTACCGAGTATCTGCGCCAACTGTTCGTATGAATCTATTCGCTTATTGTGCTTCAGTTCATCATAAAGCAAGAATAGTCTGTCGTTGTAGTCCGTGTAGGCACTTTTTAACATTTCCCCCGGTAATGATGGTTCTGCTATTCCTGCAAGCATTTTCCGTTCGCAGAGTATGACGAATATTGACGGAGCGCGCTACCTGATTGAAGTAGGTCGAAAAAACAGAGCGATTTACGCTGCTTTGACGAATTATAAAACAGCCGAGCGGGCGGAGTTGCTTCTGGACGAGGCTGTGATTGGTACGCGTTACGCCGCCGGTTGGTTTTACGATTACCCTTGCTTCTCGCAGGTTTCCGGCACGGCTGCACTGCTTAAGCGTGTATATGCAACTTGCAAGACTGACGTGTATATGATGTTCTGCGGCAATTCCATTACTCAAGGGTATGGGGTAGCGCATGATACAGGTTGGGCGAAGAAGGCCGCCGACTATTTTGGAAACTCGCAAACTGTTGGTCGTTCCGGCGGTGTAATTTCTTATGTGGTTAGACAAATCCGCGATCTTACCCCGGTTTTAAGGCCCAGGGTGATAGTTGTGACCATAGGCACCAACGGCGGGGCCTCAATAACATTGGCCCAGTTGAAAGCTTTGAAGGCGCAAATAGAAGCAACGGGCGCAATTCCTGTTATCAACTGCATTTGGCCGCGGCCCGACGAAGGCACCGGAACCACTTTGGAGGTGATGAAAGCACTCAACGAAATGATATTGTCGTTAGGCGTGATTTCGGCAAGGTTCGACATTGCAACATCTATTGACCACGACATCAACCAAGGCGGTTATCTGCCTTATTTCCCAGATGGCATGCATCTTGGCACACTCGGAAATCAAGTGACATTCGAACGGTTCATCGCAGATTGCAAACTGCCTGTTAAAGCAGTATAAATGGGTGAAATAACAGACTTATCCAGTGGATTATCTCTAAGATTTTGATTATTGGTTTTATCCATTTCT
>DAIREI010000411.1:0-1952 GCA_036795675.1 Bacteroidales bacterium | reverse complement strand
CTTTTTGAATAATTAGACATTTATTAGAATATAAACAATACAACATTTTAGTGCTTTATTATCTCTTATTAATATAATACAATACTATCATGACAGAAAGATCAACACTAAGAAAAGGACAATGCGTAAATTACGGCGATTGCTCCAAAGCGGGTTCGCAAGAAATCATTGAAATTTATGAGGGCGAAGACTTCAAATGTCCCGAATGTGGAAAACATTTAGTAGCAGCGAAGAAAAAGAAATTCCCTTGGCTTATTGTTATTATCGTAGCGCTTCTCCTTATTGCAGGCGCTATTGCCGCATTGATTGCTACCGATGTTATCGATGCCGATGTATTCAAATTTAAGAAGTCGCCCGAGCCGGTTACGGTGACCGAAAAGGTGATTGAGTCTGAGTCGGAAACTGAGGTGCCGGCAGACGAGCCGGTGTTGGATGCTGAAGGTGAACTGCTGCCCGAAGGTGAAGAGGTTACGGCCGGGGAAACAATAGTAGGTGAAGAAATCCCTGAAGGAGGACTTCCCCCTGTATTCATCCAGACCATTAAATTGGATAAAGAAGCGGTTACCTTAAAAGAAAATCAGAAATTACAATTGGAGTGGACATTCATCCCCGAAGATGCCGTTACGGATAAACTGGAATGGAAGTCGAGCAACCGCGAAGTAGCCGTTGTAAAAGACGGATTGGTTACCGCCCTTAATCCCGGCAAAGCCACAATCCAACTGAAAGATACGGAAGGGAACTTGGCTATGGCCATTTGCGAGGTTACCGTAGTGGAGAATCCCACCAATACCCTCAACTTTGGTTACGGAAAATATACCGGGGAGATTAAAAACGGCAAAGCCAACGGCTTCGGTAAATTGGTCTTCTCGCGTTCGCACCAATTGAGCGAATACGACAAAACCCAAAAACGTATGGCCGAACCGGGCGACTATGTAGAAGGACAGTTTGAGAACAACAACTTCTACAGCGGTAAATGGTTCGATAAGTACGGAAACCAGAAAGGGGCTATCATCTTGCAGAAATTGGGTTTATAATCTGTAATACACTTCTCTCGCCATGAATTATCGCTTAAAAAAGGGTATCCTGTTTATGCTGTGCAGTTTGCTTACAAATATAGTATGTTTTTCGCAAGAAGAAGCGGAGACAGACAGCCTAAGCAATAATGCCATAGCGAGAGAAGCCTTGTTCCCCGAAGTATTGTTCAGCTCGCCGGTTTTCCGGTTTATCGACCGATATTTGAATCACCTCTCCGCATTGTCTTCGCAAAGCAGCCGCTTAAATCTGTTGCACGAAGATATGGTTTCGCTGAAGTTTAACGGCAATGAAGCGCGCAACAGCAATGTGCCGATCAACATCATGCTCAATCAGATAACTCCTGCTACCACATTCGTTATAAGAGAGAACGAGAAATCTTTTCAAGCCCAATGGCTGATTAACGGAGAGTTGGGGACTATCGAGTTTGCTTTCCCTAAACAATATGATCTGATATTGGGGAAAGACAAGAAAGAGCTGACAGAGCAGTTTGCTTCGGATTTGCAGCAGTTTGCTTCGGAATACAACGCTCATATCTACCCGCTCGATTATGATGAGGCAGCCTTTGAAGAGGTTGACGTATTGGCCGAACTCGGCAAATCTTACCTTATTCCGCAGATGAGAAGCGGGCGCTATATTCAAAAGCGAGAAGACGGATACAACTTTGTGCTGAACGAGCGGATGGGAGAAGAATCGCTGCTGAACCTCTTCTCTAATGCCGACCAAATGAATCGTGCCAACCGGTTGAAATTGATTATAAAAGGCTATCATAATGCAAGTGATACTATAGATTATCAATTAGACCGTTTATGCGCTTATATGAAGGCGCAGGCGTGCAAAGCCTACTTGGGTTTGGAGACCGAAACGGAATATGAATACACCGGTACGGTTTTCTATGTAAATACCGAGCTGATGTACAA
>DAIREI010000410.1:0-1962 GCA_036795675.1 Bacteroidales bacterium | reverse complement strand
AAGACGCTCTTTGCCGACTTTAAGAAAGCCCTGAGCCTGAACGACCGCTTCCGCTTCCAGCGCGACCTGTTTAAGGGAGATGCCGGACTGATGGATGAGGCTTTAGACCGTATCAATGCTTTCAAAACCTACGACGAAGCCCGGGATTACCTGAAGGAACAATATGACTGGGATTGGCAGTCTGAATCGGCACAGGCCTTCGACGAGTTATTACGCAAGCGCTTCTCCTGATCTATGCAACAAGCCGGCAAGCTTTATCTGGTGCCTACCCCGGTGGGCAACCTGGAAGATATGACTTTCAGGGCGATACGTGTATTGAAAGAGGCCGACCTTATCCTGGCCGAAGATACGCGTACCACGGGTTTTCTGCTCAAGCACTTCGAGATACAGAACAAGATGCACTCGCATCATAAGTTCAACGAACATAAGGCGCTCGAATCGGTTATGGCCGTACTAAAGGAAGGCAAAACCGTGGCGTTGGTGTCCGATGCAGGTACGCCCGGCATCTCCGACCCCGGCTTCCTGGTGGTTCGCGAGGCTATTCATCAGGACATTGAAGTGGAATGCCTGCCCGGTGCTACGGCGCTCATTCCCGCACTGGTCGATTCGGGGCTGCCCAACGATCGCTTTTGCTTCGAGGGCTTCCTGCCGGTAAAGAAAGGACGTAATACCCGACTGAACGAGTTGGCTACCGAAACCCGCACCATGGTCTTCTACGAATCGCCTTTCCGCGTGGTGAAGACCTTAACCCAACTGGCAGAAGCGATGGGCGAAGAACGGCAAGCCTCAGCATCGCGCGAAATATCTAAACTGCACGAAGAAACCGTGCGCGGCACATTGAAAGAATTAGTGGAGCACTTCACCCACAACGAACCTCGCGGCGAGTTTGTGTTGGTAGTGGCCGGCAAAAACAAAAAAGATGTATAAGACCGTATTTATCGACCTCGACGACACCATTTGGGACACCCGCGCCAACAGCGAGGCGAGCATGAGGGAGATATACAACAACTACGGCTTCGCCCGATACTTCCCCGACTTCGATACTTATTATGATATTTACTACTCCAACAACCTGGAACTCTGGACCAAATACCGTCAAGGCAAGATAAGCAAACAAGAACTGATTATCGAACGCATAGCCTACCCGCTTCGCACTTATGTCGACTACGACGAACATACAATTAAGACCCTGAACGACGACTTCCTCGACCGCACCACCCGTAAAACCCAACTATTGCCCCACACCATCGAACTGCTGGAATACCTGAAACCCCGTTACGAACTCTATATCATCTCCAATGGCTTTGAGGAGGTGCAATACAAAAAGATGAACAACTCCGGCCTTACTCCTTATTTTAAGGGGATGATACTGTCGGATAAAGTGGGCGTGAATAAGCCTCACCCTGCCATCTTCAACGAGGCCATGAGAATAGCCGGCGCCACGATACAAGACAGCATCATGCTGGGCGACAGTTGGGAAGCCGACATTGCGGGGGCAAAGGCAATAGGGATGGATCAGATTTGGTATGATTTGGGGATAGAAACACCGATGCCGGAGTTTGAGCCGACGCATGTAGTTCGGTCGCTTTTGGAGGTGAAAGGCATATTATAATCGGAATAGAAGTCTTTATCTATTGGGGTAAAAATGTTTTATCCATGATATACAAGAGTTATTCAGGAGCAAATATAAAGATCATTTCCGATTAATCCCCCCGCTTGTTTGTCATAAGTGCCAAGCGCTTTACGCTATGGGCAAGAAAGGAGAAAGGAGAAGATAAACTTCTTTCCCTCTTCTCCTTTCAGCTTTCTTCTTATAGAAAAGGTTATGGCCTCACTACTATTTTTCTTATCGCTGTTTCTCCATTGCTGGTGGCGAACTTAAAGAGGTAGGTTCCTGCGCCGTATTGCGAAACGTTCATGGTTTGTTCTGATACTTTCGGGTTGGTGGCCACGGTATCGATC
>DAIREI010000409.1:0-1964 GCA_036795675.1 Bacteroidales bacterium | reverse complement strand
AATACAAGGCAGGGACAAGAGGCTGTAAATAGTACAGCCTCTGCCTTCTCCGCCCATGAAATCTACTATGCCGACTTTAAGAAGGTGACGCAAATAAAAGAAGGATATCGGATGGTCGGACGGGAATAATGCTCACGGTTCAACCATGGTAGTTGAAGGCATTGTCTTCGGTAAACAACTACGTAATAGACAACGAAGGGCGCTTGTTACTTAGAAAAGATAAGGATGTGTTGATGATATTTATTTGAGATGCCAATTATAATTCATCATTCATAATTCAATTATGCTTATCTTTGCCCCGACAAGTGTTTATTGCTTATGCGATTTATCAACCGGCTGAAACATATTATATTTTCTACGCTCCTCTCCTTACTGATCATTTGCGGGTTCTACGCCTGCGCCAGTATCGGTAATCCTACAGGAGGGGCTATGGACTTAGATCCGCCGGTGATGATGCGCAGCAATCCCCTGCCCGATGCCGTTAACTTTACGGGGAAGAAGATAGAACTCTACTTCGACGAATACATTCAATTAGACAAACCGGCCGAAAAGGTGATAGTAACGCCCCCGCAAACCCGAATGCCGATAATAAAGGCGCTGGGCAAACGGATTACCGTGGAACTGCAAGACTCGCTTATTCCGAACACCACCTATACTTTCGACTTTACCGACGCCATTGCCGACAACAACGAGAAGAACGCCATAGAGGGCTTTACCTTTGCTTTCGCTACGGGCGATGTAGTGGACACATTGATGATATCGGGTATATTGCTCAATGCCGAAGACCTCGAGCCTATGAAGGGTATCCTGGTAGGGCTGCACTCTAACCTGGCCGATTCGGCCTTCCTCACCCAGCCTTTCCGGCGTACATCGGTTACCAACGAGCGCGGCCAATTCCGGATTCGCAACGTAGCCGAAGGCGAATACCGCCTCTATGCCCTGCAAGACATGAACCGCGACTATAAGTTTGATCAACCCGGCGAGGCCATCGCCTTCTTCGACGATATTATCATTCCCTCGTTCGAGCCGGCTATAAGACCGGACACGGTTTGGATAGATAGCCTTACGATAGATACGATAAAAATGGTGGAATACACCCGCTTTACGCCCGACGATATTAAGATGCGTTTGTTTCAGGAAGTATTTGAACAGCAATACTTCATAAAGGCCGAACGGATCAATCAGCAACAGTTCAGCCTCGCCTTTAACTCGTATGTGGGGCTTCCGCCCGAAATAACATTGCTCGATAAGGATGCGGCCGATTGGTACGTAATGGAATATGACGAGAAAGAACCCAATACGCTCATTTATTGGATAAAAGACTCCTTGATCTATCAGCAAGACACCCTCCGCATCGCAGTCGATTACCTAGCCGACGACAGCTTATTTAACTTAGTGCCCAAAGTAGATACGCTTAACCTGAACTTGAGGCGGAGAGGCGCTTCCGACGAAGGCCTGAAGAACGCGGATCAACGAGACAATCTGCTTGAGTTGAAAATCAACGCAACAGGCATAATGGATGTGTACGATACGCTGAAATTTACCTTTGCCGAGCCGGTGGTGAAGTTCGGCAAAGACGATGTGCAGTTCAGTCAAAAAGTAGATACGCTATGGCAACCGCGCGAAATCAACATCCTGCAAGACAGCCTGCATCCCCGCGTCTTTTATTCCGATTTTAAGTTTGCCTACGGCGAAGAATACCGGCTAAAGATAGATTCGGCGCAAGTATTTGGCATCTATCAAAGTTGGAACGATTCAATCGAAACGAATTTTAAAATAAAGAAAGAAGAAGATTACGGCCACCTGTATGTAATGATACACGGCAGCGAAGGACCGGGCATCGGGCAACTGCTGGATGCCTCGGATAAGGTAGTGCGCCAGGTATTACTTAATAAGGGGGAACTGGTTTTTGAGAACCTCAACCCCGGCAAGTATTATTTGCGCTACATAGAAGATTGGAATGA
>DAIREI010000408.1:0-1969 GCA_036795675.1 Bacteroidales bacterium | reverse complement strand
CAGGCCTAAGCAGTTCCTCGATTTCTTCGGCACGGGACGCTCTTTGCTCCAACAAACCTTCGATCGTTTCAGTCAGATTATCCCTACGGAAAATATCTTTATTTCCACCAACGAACGCTACGCTTTTTTAGTAAAAGAGCAGTTGCCCCAGTTGAGCGAAAGCCAGATATTGCTCGAACCTACCCGCCGGAATACGGCTCCTTGTATTGCTTACGCCTCTTATCACATTCAGGCTATCAACCCCAAAGCCAACATTGTGGTCACTCCTGCCGACCACCTCATATTGCAGGAGCAACATTTCCTCCGCAATATACAAACAGGACTTAACTTTGTGAAACATCACCCCTCGCTGGTAACCCTGGGCGTGAAGCCCAACCGCCCCGAAACAGGCTACGGCTACATACAAACCCAAGAAGGCGATAATACCGACAACATACAGAAAGTAAAGGCTTTTACCGAGAAACCCAATCAAGACCTGGCCAATATCTTCTTCGAAAGCGGCGACTTCTTTTGGAACTCGGGGATATTTATCTGGAATGTCAATACCATCGTCGAAGCCTTTAAGAAGTACCTGCCCGACATCTCCACCCGTTTCGAGCAGGGCATAGGAATCTACAATACCGAAGGCGAAAAGGCATTTATCCTGGAGCAATACCCCATGTCGCAAAATATCTCTATCGACTACGGTATTATGGAAAAGGCCGATAATGTATATATGCTGCTGGCCGAATTCGGTTGGTCTGACCTCGGCACCTGGGGTTCACTGCACGACCTGTCGGAGAAAGACAGCCGCCGCAATGCCGCGCTAAAGTGCAAAACAATGTTTATCGACAGTTCCAACAACTTAGTGGCGCTTCCCGAAGACCAACTCGCCGTTATTCAAGGCTTGGACGATTACATCATCGCCTCGGCCGATAATATCCTGCTGATCTGCGAAAAGTCGGAAGAGCAACGCATCAAGCACTTCGTTACGGATATTAGTATGAAGTTTGGGGAGGAGTACTTGTAATTCAAAGATTTAAGAATTCAAATATTCAAAGATAGAACCTCGTATTGAATTATTGAATCATTTACTTGTAAATGGCAAATATCGCAGGCCTCTTGGAAATATCCGGGAGGCCTTTCTTCCATTCGGCCACAGACTTCGTCTTGATGTATTCGGTAGATAGGGTAATGTCGGCGGCGATGCAGAGCCGGGCGGAGGGTTTGCAGGCGCTCAGCAGGTCGTCCAGCAGTTTCATGTTGCGATAAGGCGTTTCGATAAACAACTGCGTTTGGTCTTTGGCGTAAATCAGTTGCTCGTACTGCTTTATGGCTTTAATACGCTCGTCGGGCTTTACAGGCAGGTAGCCGTTGAACGCGAAGCTTTGCCCGTTGAATCCCGAAGCCATCAAGGCCAGCAGGATAGACGAAGGCCCCACCAGCGGCACAACTTGTATTCCCTTCTGTTGGGCAATGGCTACTACATCGGCTCCCGGATCGGCAATGGCAGGGCAGCCCGCTTCGGAGATAATACCTACGGAAAAGCCTTGCTCAATTGGCGCAAGGTAGCCCGACAATTCCTCCTTATTCGTATGTTTATTCAATTCATAGAAAGTTAGTTCATCTATGTTGATAGTCGGCTCGGTCTGTTTCAAAAAGCGGCGGGCGGTGCGTACATTTTCTACAATAAAATGCTTTATCGAGAGAATCACCTCTTTATTATAAGCAGGAAGTACGCGGTCGATAGCTGTTTCGCCCAACGTAACGGGGATGAGATAAAGTGAAGTGGACATATAGGGTGTTTTTGCAAAATAAGAAACTATTAATATTTTATTGTTATTCTCTTTCTTTGCTATTTTGAGATGGATTTTTGGCTTTTAAGTCGCAGGTTTAGCGGGCTAAACCAAGACTGAAAAGTGAAAAATAGGCTCAAAATAGCTGAAAGGGATTGACAAAGGTATGTAAATACTCTCTTTAGATAAATAAT
>DAIREI010000407.1:0-1986 GCA_036795675.1 Bacteroidales bacterium | reverse complement strand
TAGCCGCGTTTCGCAATATTTTGCTATATTTGTAAGCTAACTATAAGAACATTAACATATCTAACATACTAATCCATGAAGACTATCATTGACCTGTTTGAAGAGAGCGTAGCCAAATTCGCGAACAATACTTTCCTCTGGGAGAATAACGGAGAAAAATTCAAACCCCTTACTTATACCGATACTAAAAGAGAAGTTTACCGCTTGGCCGCGGGCCTGATTGCTATGGGCCTGAAGCCCGGCGATAAAGTGGCGCTGCTGTCCGAAGGGCGCAACGACTGGATTATAGGCGAATTGGGGATCCTGTATACGGGAGCGGTCAACGTGCCCTTGTCCATCAAGCTGGAAGAGTTGGGCGATTTAATCTTCCGCATCAATCACTCCGAATCGCGCTTTGTGATGGTGTCGAAACAACAACTGCATAAGATAAGGAGCATTATCAATTCCTTGCCTTTGTTGGAAAAAGTGATTGTCTTCGATGAGCTGGACGCTTACGACGACAAGGAAGTGCGCCTGCAACGGGTGCTGGAGATGGGCGACGAGTACCTGAAAGCGGGTGAAGAAGAAATAACCCGCCGCGGACGTGCCGTGCTGGGCAACGATATGGCCAATATTTCGTATACTTCGG
This sequence comes from Bacteroidales bacterium, assembly GCA_036795675.1. GTDB lineage: Bacteria > Bacteroidota > Bacteroidia > Bacteroidales > Azobacteroidaceae > Azobacteroides. Next base: position 1,358 of record DAIREI010000407.1, on the reverse strand, counting down.
GCACCACTGCCGACCCCAAAGGGATTATGCTTTCGCACCGCAACTACACGGCCAATGTAGAGCAGGCGATGTCGTTAATCGAGATTGATCCTGTAGACAGCAACCTGATTATCATCCCGCTCGACCATTGCTTCGGGCACGTGGCGGGCTTCTATTCCTTCATGGCTTACGGGGCCAATGTGGCTACGGTAGAGGTGGGCAAGACGCCAACAGGCACGCTGAAGAATATCCCCAAGAACATCAACGAGTTCAAACCCACGGTGTTGATGAGCGTTCCCGCCCTGGCCAAGAACTTCCGCAAGAATATCGAGACCACTATCCATAAGAAGGGGCCGACTACCGAAAAGCTGTTTAAGCACGCCTTGAAGATTGCCTACGAATATAATAAGGAGGGATACAACAAGGGTGGTATCAGCCAGATACATAAGAAAGCCTTGCTCGCCGTGTACGACAAACTCATCTTCTCGAAAGTGCGTGAAGGACTGGGCGGCAAGTTGCGCTTCTTCATCGGCGGGGGCGCCCTGCTCGACATCGAGTTGCAACGCTTCTTCTATGCCATCGGTATCCCCATGTTTCAGGGTTACGGGCTGTCGGAAGCCACGCCCATCATCTCGGCCAACGGCATACGCAAGCACAAGTTAGGCTCGTCGGGCGCATTGGTCAAGAATCTGGAACTAAAGATTTGCGACTTAGACGGCAACGAACTCCCTCAAGGCGAGAAGGGCGAGATAGTGATAAAAGGCGAGAATGTGATGCTCGGTTATTGGAAGAACCCCTTGGCTACCGCCGAAACCGTTCGCGACGGCTGGCTCTACACGGGCGACATGGGCTATATGGATCCCGACGGTTTCCTTTATGTGCTAGGCCGATTTAAGAGTTTGCTCATTAGTAGCGACGGCGAGAAGTACAGCCCTGAAGGGATAGAAGAGGGGATAGTAGATAAGAGCCAATACATCAGCCAGATGATACTCCACAATAACCAAGACCCCTACACCGTGGCCCTCGTCGTTCCCGACAAAGACCAACTGAAGCAATACGTAAAGCGCGTGAAGCCCGAAGTGGAATGGGAAAGTCGCGAAGCCAAAGAGATGGCGCTGCATAAGATACAGGAGATTATCAACAGCTACAAAGCAGGCGGCGTTTATGCAGGCGAGTTCCCCGAGCGCTGGCTACCCGCCGCTATAGGCGTACTGCCCGAAGCCTTCACCGAGCAAAACCAGCTCCTCAACTCCTCTATGAAAATGGTGCGGGGCAAGATAGAAGAACGTTACGCGGACAGGTTGCAGTACCTATACACGCCTGAGGGAAAGAATATATTGAACGAGAAGAATATGGAGGGAATGTAATGGAAAAAATGA
>DAIREI010000406.1:0-2012 GCA_036795675.1 Bacteroidales bacterium | reverse complement strand
ATTCTTTCCAACCTCAATACCTTAACGGCTTCGGAAAGGGCCGAGTTGTCTCCCGATCAATTGGCAAATATACAAGGAGACGAGTTAAATGCGGTTACAATGACTTATGTCTACCTGGGCGTTTTCATGATGATACTGTTATTGACAATTGTGCTGACCAAAATGCCCAACCTGAAAGAAGGTGGACAGAAGATGGATTTCAAAGGGACGATGAAACGCTTGAGCAAGAATAAGAATTATATGTGGGGAGTAGCTGCGCAATTCTTTTATGTTGGAGCTCAAATCGCCGTCTGGTCATTTATTATACGTTATGTAATGGTGCATCTCAACCTGGATGGCGTTGTTGCTTCGTTGGGAGAGAATACGAGTTCGGCGGATATTATTAGCGCTTTGCGTTCTACAGAACCGGTTGCCGCCGGATTTTACAATTTCTTTGAGTTTATTGGCATTGACGCCTTATTGCCGCGCACGGCCGAACAAGCGGGAGCAACCTATTATATCATTTCTTTAATTCTGTTTGTAGCGATGCGGTTTATATGTACCTGGCTGATGAAGTATGTGAAATCATATAAAATATTGGCCGCGCTGGCTATTGCGGCTGTTGCCTTTTTATTTGTGTCTATTTATGTAGGAGGAATGGCAGGTGTTTATACGTTGACCTGTGTTTCCGGTTGTATGTCGCTAATGTTTCCCACTATTTACGGAACCGGAATTTCCGGATTGGGCAAGGATACGAAAATTGGAGGAGCCGGTATGGTAATGGCTATTGCTGGAGCTGCAGTACTTACCCAAATACAGGGCATTCTTTCTGATATGAGCAATATATCTGCCGCTTTTTGGGTTCCGCTTGTGGCATTCGCATTTATTGCAGTTTACAGCCTGACTATATGTAAAAAAAGTCAATTGAATCGATTATAAACGACAATGGTAGTATCGATACGGAACAATTTAGCAAACCGGACGTTTTGATTCGGGAATTCCTTGGCAGATGATGCTTCGGCATATCCGGTATCCGCTGAAAAATCATTATCTTTGCCACCAAAATTATCCGGTTATGAAGATTAATCAACTGTTGCAACAAGATATAGAGCGCCTGTACGGAACTGCTATCCCCGAATCGCAGGTACAACTTTCGAAGACCAAGAAAGAGTTCGACGGACACCTTACGCTCGTAGTGTTTCCCTTACTGAAACTTTCGAAGAAGAACCCCGAGGCTACGGCTACCGAGATAGGGGAGTATCTGAAAGCCAATCAGCCGCTTATTGCAGACTTTAATGTAATAAAAGGCTTTCTCAACCTCACTATTTCATCGGCCTATTGGGTGAATGTGCTGAACGATATAAATAAGGACGAGACTTACGGAACAACCGCCGTTGACAATGCTCCTTTGGTGATGGTAGAGTATTCGTCGCCCAACACCAACAAACCCCTGCACTTGGGTCATATACGTAATAACCTATTAGGATACAGTATCTCCGAGATATTGAAAGCCTCGGGTAATAAGGTGGTAAAAACTAACATTATTAATGATAGGGGCATCCACATCTGCAAGTCGATGTTGGCTTGGAAGCTTTGGGGCAATGGCGAAACGCCTGAATCGTCGGGCAAGAAAGGCGACCACTTGATTGGTGATTACTATGTATTGTTCGATAAAGAGTATAAGAAAGAATTGAAAGACTTGGAGAATGCTGGCCTGAGCGAAGAGGAAGCAAAGACCCAATCATCCTTGATGGCCGAAGCTCGCGAGATGCTCCGCCAATGGGAAGCGGGTGAGCCCGCGACGGTAGCGCTTTGGGAGAAGATGAACGCGTGGGTGTACGAAGGCTTCGATGAGACTTACAAAGCCTTGGGCGTTGATTTCGACAAGGTTTACTACGAATCGCAAACTTACCTGGTAGGGAAAGAAAAGGTGTTGGAAGGCTTGGATAAAGGAATCTTTTACAAGAAAGAAGACGGCTCGGTATGGGCGGATTTAAGCGCCGACGGGCTGGACGAGAAACTTCTTCTCCGTG
>DAIREI010000405.1:0-2015 GCA_036795675.1 Bacteroidales bacterium | reverse complement strand
GGCCGCAGGGGCCGGTGTCGCCCATCTCCCAAAAAGTGTCTTTCTTATTCCCGTTCAATATTCTTTCTTGGGGCAAGTAAAGCTCCCAATAACCGGCGGCCTCGTTGTCGCGTTCGATGCCTTCGGCGGGGCTTCCCTCGAATACGGTGACATAAAATCGGTCTTTATCCAATTTTAACATATTGGTCAGGTAATCCCAGGCGTACTCGATAGCTCCTTCTTTAAAGTAATCGCCGAACGACCAGTTGCCCAGCATCTCAAACATGGTGTGGTGGTAGGTGTCGCGGCCGACTTCTTCCAAGTCGTTGTGCTTGCCGCTTACGCGCAAACACTTCTGCGAATCGGCTACCCGTGGGTATTTGATAGGCACATTGCCCAGTATAATATCTTTGAATTGGTTCATCCCCGCATTGGTAAACATCAGGGTGGGATCGTCCTTTATCACCATGGGTGCGGAAGGCACAATTTTATGCTTTTTACTTTCAAAATAATCTTTAAATGATTGTCTTATCTCTCTTGCAGTCATGTCTTATCTTGTTATTTTTTACTAAACAATTTGCAAAAGTACAACATTTCGCCTACTTTTGCTTCTTATTACTATTGAAATTTACCGGATGAGGAACACTTTTTATAAATATAACGAAAAGACTTTAACCTACGAACGTGTATATCCCACCAAGAAAGAACGGCTGTTTAGCATCTGCCGCCAACTGTTTATCGGGATGGCTATCGGCGGAAGTTTGTTTGCGGTAGTTACCTATGCTTTCGATTCACCCAAAGATTATAAACAACGCAAAGATAATGAACTGATGGCTGCCCAATACCGGGTGGTATCGAAGCATCTGGACGAAATGCAGGAGATAGTGGAAGACCTGCAACGCCGCGACAACGATGTTTACCGGGCTGCATTGAATGCCGAACCCATCCCCGAATCGATGCGGAAGCCGGGCGTAGGCGGAACCGACCGCTACGAAGCCCTGATGAATCTGCCTTACGCCGATTTGGTTATTCAAACCTCTTATAAAGTAGACCACCTGAGGCGGCAACTATATGTACAATCCAACTCGTACGACGAACTGGCCGAGTTGATCAAGAATAAAGATGAACGCGTAGAATGCGTACCTTCCGTGCTTCCATTGAAGAAAAAAGACCTGAAGCGGATAAGTTCGGGATTCGGATGGCGGATGCACCCTGTACATCATTCGCGACGCTTTCATACCGGAATAGACCTCAACGCAAGCCCCGGTACGCCAATCTACGCTACGGGTAACGGCGTGGTGGAATCGGCCGGCTACAACAGCGGCTACGGCTACTGCGTGGTAATCGACCATGGATTCGGATTCAAAACTCTGTACGGGCACAATCGCGAAAACCTGGTAAAGCCGGGGCAGAAAATAGTGCGCGGCCAACAGATAGGTACGGTAGGCTCAACAGGAACCACCACCGGCCCTCACCTCCACTACGAGGTAATAGTGAAAGGACAATACGACAATCCGGCCAAGTACTTCTTTCTTGATCAAACGCCCCAAGAATACGATCAAACGTTGCATGTAACGCGCAATCAGTAGAGAGAACTAAGAGTTAAGCGGCTAATAGCTATTATATGAAGAAGTTTAAGCAGGAAAAGCTATTCTATTCTATTAAGGAAGTGGCTGATATGTTCAACGTAAGCCAGCCCTTGCTGCGGTACTGGGAGAACGAATTCCCCGGCATTAACCCGCCGCGTACACCCAAAGGAACCCGCCAATACCGCGAGAAAGACATTGAAGAGATTCGCCTTATACATCACCTGCTGAAAGAGCGCGGCATGACCATAGAAGGAGCGCGCCGCAAGCTAAAAGAGAACCGCGAATCGGTAGCTCAAACCGGCGAAGTGGTAGCCCGCCTGAAAAACATCCGCGACGAACTAATGAAGCTAAAGACCGAGTTTGACGAGATGGAGGAGCAGTATAAAGAAATTGCGGAACGGCAATAATATACTAACATGTCCGTTTCGTCACAAAGTGGCAGGTTAA
>DAIREI010000404.1:0-2026 GCA_036795675.1 Bacteroidales bacterium | reverse complement strand
AAATTATTGCGTCTCTATATTCTTAATTCTTCACTCTTAGTTCTTAACTCTCCTGCCGCATATACCAAGCCTTGAACTCCGACGTGCGGGCGCGGCTTACTATAATACGCTCGGGCGTCTCTACCGAAAGATTGACCGACAGCTTGCCATTGAACCAGATAGAGAGATCGTTTATGGCGCGATGCGACACGATAAACTGCCGGTTGGCGCGGAAGAAGATGGTAGGATCCAATTGCTTGCTCAGCTCGTCGAGCGACACATCCAGCACGTAATGTTGGTGGCTGAAGGTAACTATTTTGGCCATCTTCAGCTCAGAGTATACATACGCAATCTTTTCTACCGCCAGCGGCAATAATTTATCTTTGTGCGGGATAAGAAAATGCGTTTTATGAGCTGCCTTGGGCAATTTTAGCGAGGCCAGCAGCGAGGCCACTTGGTCTATGTTGTTTTGCTGCGACGTTAGATTCTTCAGCTTACTCAATGCCCGCTCCAGACTCTTCTTATTTATCGGTTTCAATAGGTAATCGATGCTGTTTACCTCAAATGCCTTCAGCGAGTACTCGTCGTAGGCCGTGGTAAATATGATGGGGCAGCCGATGTCTACTTTTTCAAAGATGGAGAACGACGATCCGTCGGCCAGGTGAATGTCCATAAACACCAGATCGGGCGCTTTGTTGAGCGAGAACCATTCTACGCTCTCCTCTATGCTCTGTAGCACACCGATTATCTCTATCGATTCGTCTACCTGCTCTATCAGGCGCTGTAAACTTTGCGCCGCTACGTATTCGTCTTCAACAATAATAGCTTTCATAGTCTATAACGGTGTTTAGTTTTGTGTTATCAAACTCTTTTATTAAAGGAATCTCAACTACAAACGACGATTCGTCTTGCGAGATCGACACAAATTGGCCAAACATCAACTGATACCTCTCATTCAGGTTGGAAAGCCCTACGCCGCCATGCTTGCTGTCGGGTTTGGGTTGCAAATTGTTCGTCACCTTTATCATATCATTATCGGTGGTCTCAATCGTTATCAATAGCGGATACTTGTTGCTTATCACGTTATGCTTCACGGCATTTTCCAGCAGTAGCTGTATCCCCAGGGGCAAGATATAGTAATCGCGGTATTTCTTGTCGATATGATATTCAATGCTTAAGCTCTCGTTGTATCGTATCTGCATCAGGCTGGCGTATGCCTCTACAAACTCCAGTTCCTCCATCACCTGAATCACCGGCTTATTTTGCATCGTGTACCTAAACACCATCGAAAGCTGATCTACATACTCATGCGCCTTGTCGTTGTCATAACCGATAAGGCCGTTTAACGTGTTGAGCGAGTTGAACAAGAAGTGCGGGTCTACCTGGCTCTTCAGCGCATCGTAGCGGTTCTGCAAATTCTCTACCATCAACTTCTGATTCTCTTGCAGCGTTTTCTGAGTCATATTAACCATATACACCAGCGCCGTAAACAAGAATGTGATGATAAGCAATATTGCATTTTTTACCAGGTATATCAATTGAAACACATTGGCAGGCATCCTGTCTTGCACCGCCGCCATGTGGATCTGGGCCATCAGCGGACTAAGTATAAGCAACAATATAATAGACCCTACCACAGCAACGGTCGCCTTCAGCTTTTTATTCAAATTGCTGTTAATCACCCAAAATTGAAATCTAAACAGCAGATAAAGCAACACGGTATTAGACAAAAACGTCAAGGCCACGCTCAATGTCATCAAATCGCCAATATCATATAAATACCCCACATCCTTTGCCCGGGCCTGAAAATAGGCAAACAGCATGATGACGATTATAATGATACTAATATAAAGTGTCAGCAGCAAAGCCGTACGATTATCGAAAGTAGGAATTCTATGTTTAGCTTTCTTCATCTAAAAAATCGACTTAATAACCCACAAAAGTACTTCAAAAAAACCGGTAAAGACAACAATAAACCCGCCCAACCGGCAAATTTGTTCGCTAAATTAGCGAAAAATGGTTCCGAATTAAAAAAAATGTTTATATT
>DAIREI010000403.1:0-2045 GCA_036795675.1 Bacteroidales bacterium | reverse complement strand
CCGGCCATTCTGGGTTGCCAATACCGTAGAACTTTTCGAACGCTTAGCTTATTACGCTTTCTTTATCGCCCTTACGCTCTACCTCTCCAACGTGTGGGGGTTTGGCGATGTAACGGCGGGCCTTATTGCGGGTGTCTTCTCCGCACTACTCTATCTGCTTCCTACCTTTGCCGGCGCATTTGCCGATAAGATAGGCTTCCGCACGTCCATCATCTTGGCTTTTGCTCTGTTATCTCTCGGCTATACCGGCCTCGGCCTGCTTCCTACCTTCCTTGAAAGTACGGGATTGGTAGAATATGGCTTCGGCGGCGCCTCGAAGACTACCTTCCTCGGGCTGGAGAGCAGCCCCATGCAGTGGAGCTTCGTGCCGGTGCTGTTGCTTATTGTAATAGGCGGCGCATTCATCAAATCAGTCATCTCAGGGACGATAGCCAAAGAGACCTCGTCGGCCAACCGGGCGCGCGGCTATGCTATTTTTTATATGATGGTGAATATCGGTTCGTTTACCGGGAAAACGGTGGTCGACCCTTTACGCAAATCGTTGGGCGATAGCGGACTCATCTATATCCAATTCTTTTCGGGTGCGATGACGCTCGTTGCGCTCATTATCGTTTTCTTTCTTTATAAGTCCAATCAAGAACAGGGCAAAGGAAAGACTTTCGGCGAGATATGGCGCGCGCTGCTTAAAGTGTGTGCAAACGGCCGCCTGATGGCTCTGATACTCATTGTTACGGGCTTTTGGATGGTGCAACATCAACTCTATGCATCCATGCCCAAATATGTAATCCGTATGGTGGGCGAAAATGCCTCGCCCGGCTGGTATGCCAACGTAAATCCGTTGGTGGTGCTCTGCGTCAACTTCATCACCTCGCTGATGCGTAAGAAACGAGCCATCACGTCTATGATTATCGGGATGTTTATCATTCCCTTCTCGGCCTTGCTAATGGCCACCGGAAACCTGGTAGGCAGCGATTATATTTTGGGCTTGCACCCGGTAGCTTTTATGATGATTGTCGGGATAGTGTTCCAAGCGCTCGCCGAGTGTTTTATCAGCCCGCGTTTCCTTGAGTATTTCTCGCTTCAGGCACCCAAGGGAGAAGAAGGGCTTTATCTTGGATTTAGTCATTTGCACTCCTTCTTCTCGTCCATTATCGGCTTCTCTTTGGGAGGATACTTGCTCAACCGTTTTTGTCCCGACCCCAATTCGGTACGCTTTCCCGGCGGTGCAGAATCGGCGGAGTATATTGCAGCAACCGCCCACGCCCATTATATGTGGTTTATATTTGCAGCAATAGGCTTAGTATCGGCCTTTGCCTTATTAATTTACGATAAAGTAACGAAAGATAAACAGTGAGGATTACCGTCTCCGTAACCAACGATTTGGTCGCCGACCAGCGGGTACACAAAGTCTGTACCACGCTTACCCAGGCAGGGCATGATGTCTTGCTTGTCGGCCGCCGTTTTCGCGACAGCAAGCCGCTCGACAGGCCCTACCGTACCCGGCGTATGCGATTGCTGTTCAACAAGTCGTTCTTCTTTTATGCGGAGTGCAATATCAGGCTCTTCTTCTATCTGCTTTTTAATAAAACCGACCTCTACCTTTCGAACGATACTGATACGCTTCCGGCTAATTACTTGGCCTCAAAAATACGAAGAAAACCACTTGTGTTCGATGCGCACGAGATGTTCCCCGAAGTGCCCGAAGTAGTAAATCGCAAGGGAGTTAAAGCTTTTTGGACTAAGATAGAAGATTGGATTTTCCCCCGATTGCAAGCTTCTTATACGGTCTGCCAATCCATTGCCGACGAGTATAATACTAAGTACGGTATGGATATGCAGGTGGTGCGCAACATCCCCTTCGCCTCTGAGGTTGCCCCTACTCATCGTCCCATCCCCGACGACGGACGGAAAGTGATCCTCTACCAAGGCGCCGTAAACGTAGGGCGGGGGATAGAAAAGGTGATGAATGCTATGGCCTACCTCGACGGCTATGTTTTCTATGTGGTGGGCGACGGCGATTTATATGCCGAGCTAAAAGAAAAAGC
>DAIREI010000402.1:0-2055 GCA_036795675.1 Bacteroidales bacterium | reverse complement strand
ACAAAACTTCGCCACTTCTATTGACGAGACAAGCTATTTCAACGACTATGCGGTTAATCTCGAGAATAACACACTTTATCTTCTCTATGATAACGCTCTCGCTCTGTATGCGTTGGACGAAGGAACGTTTACAATGAAAAGGAATTTTCTGGCAGGAGACAATCTACCTCCATTGGCATCGGTAGCAGGCGAGAGATTGTTTGCCAAAGACAATGAAGGTTATGTGAATCATGTAACGACATGGGCAGGCAACGATTTGTATGTCTGCACTTACGACAATGACATATACAAAATAGACTCGGAGTTTAATGTAAGTAAAGCATACGAAAGCAACCAACTGTATACGCTTTACTATGAAAACGATGGCTACCGCTTCTTAGGCAATCCAACCGAGACTGTTATTATCGACAATAACGACAGTACCGTTGCTTACCTACAACTATCCAACGAAGCGAATGTTGTCGGCGATAAATTATATGGAGTAAAGGATAATCAACTGCTCGAAGTGAATATTAGTAGCTACATGCAGTAACCTTGCGCTTATCTAAAGATTAAACCGAACAACTTCTTCTCGTCAAACACTTCGTTGGCAATCTCTTGTAAAAGCGAGGGAGTGAGCACGTCTATCTTTTGATAGATGTCTTCCAGGCTATCGAAGCGGCCGTAGCGCAGAAAAGCCTTGCCCATAGACAGGGCGCGGTTCTCGCGATTATCGGTAGAGATGCCGAGTTGGCCTTTCCATTGTTTCACCGCCGAAGCAAATTGCGACGTACTGAGCCTATTATCGCGAAGCCTGCGTATCTCCTTATTTACAAGTCGGATGCATTGTTCGCGCGACTCCTCATCACACCCGAAGTAGATGTTTACTATACCTGTATCGGTATAGCTTGTAATGCCCGACTCGACGGTATATACCAAGCCATGCTTTTCGCGCAACGACAGATTGAGGCGGCTATTCATCCCCGGGCCTCCGAGAATATTATTGATCATGTACAATCCTATCCGCTTTTTATCATAAAGGCTGTATCCCTTGGCTCCTATCATTACGTGCGTTTGATGCAGGTTGCGGCTTTCCGTCAGTCGCGAAGCGGGGATAATGGCGGGTTCAACCCTGTTACTTGGCGCCCGGCTACCTGCCGCAACATCCGAAAAGTACTTATCGGCCAAGCGGATTACCTTCTTTACGGTGGCGTTACCATAAAAGAAAAAGACCATATTACCGGGGGTATAATGCCGCCCGACAAACTCCCGGCACGAACCGGTAGTAAATGTATCAAGCGTATTCTTTTCTCCTAAGATGCCGTGTCCTAATTCGCTACCGTCGAACATCCGGTTTTCAAACTCATCGAAGATTAGTTCCGATGGGGTATCGAGATAGGAATTGATTTCATCGCCCACCACTTCTTTCTCCTTCTCTATCTCGGCAGAGGGAAAGCGGGAATGAAATACCAAGTCGCCCAAGAGCTCCATGGCACGCTCCACATCTTCCGACATGCAGACCGAATACACGGCCGTCTCCTCCTTGGTAGTATAGGCGTTGATCTCCCCTCCTACCCTTTCCATGCGGTTAAGTATATGCCACGATTTCCGTTTCCCGGTTCCTTTAAATAGCATGTGCTCAACAAAGTGAGCCAATCCGTATTGGTCGGGGCGTTCGTCGCGCGTTCCCGCATTAACGGTAAAACCGCAATAAGACACGGGCGAGTCGGACGGCTGGCAGATTATCCGTAATCCGTTGGGGAGCGTATATGTTTCGTAAGGCTTCATACTTATCTTTTTAATGGGACTGCAAAAGTATAAAATAAACTCCTATAATCACTCATAAAAGATGATTAGAGATAATACATAGTTCAAATAAAAAGTATATATTTGCCGATGAAAGCCCATTTATACTTTACCCGATAACTATTTTAAAACGATCATGAATAATAGAAAGAAAGGACTGATAGATATTTAGTTATTTCCAAAATGGAAACAACTGCTTCCTGTGTTATTTTGAGTAACTAAGTAAACCTTAAGAAATAAATGCGTTAGCATTAAAATCTCAGTAGCCGT
>DAIREI010000401.1:0-2059 GCA_036795675.1 Bacteroidales bacterium | reverse complement strand
GTTCCTGGGGCAAGACTATAAAGTCATGGCCAGTTACGGACACATTCGCGACCTGAAAGAGAAAGGGTTAAGTGTGGATGTGGCGAATAATTTCCAACCCGATTATGAAATCCCCGACGACAAGCAAAAAGTGGTAAGCAGCCTGAAGAAAGAAGCCAAGAAAGCCGAAACGGTATGGCTGGCTTCCGATGAGGACCGCGAAGGAGAAGCTATTGCCTATGGACTTTACACCGTATTAGACTTAGACAAGAAAGACTCGAAGCGTATCGTTTTCCACGAAATTACCAAGAACGCCATAGTTAATGCTATCGAGCATCCCCGCGATATAGATATGAACCTGGTTCATGCCCAGCAGGCGCGCCGCATACTCGACCGTATTGTGGGCTTCGAACTATCACCTATCCTTTGGAAAAAGATTATGCCGTCCCTATCGGCAGGTAGGGTACAGTCAGTAGCTGTACGCCTTATCGTAGAACGCGAGAGGGAGATTAATAACTTCCAGGCCGAAGCCTACTTTAAGGTAACGGCCCTCTTCATTTTGCCCGACGGAAAGACTGTTCTATCGGAACTGAATAAGCGCTTCAAGACCGAAGAGGAGGCTTACCGTTTCCTCGATTCGCTGAAAGACGCCGTATTCACCATAGAAGATATTCAAACGCGCCCCGCCAAGAAATCGCCTGCACCTCCTTTCACTACCTCCACCCTGCAACAAGAGGCTTCGCGCAAGCTGGGATTTCCCGTAGGCGTTACCATGTCTGTCGCCCAGAAATTGTACGAGAACGGATTAATCACCTATATGCGTACCGACTCGTTGAATCTTTCTGCCTTGGCGCTCAACGCATCGAAGAAAGAAATAACCGAGGAGTTCGGCGATAAATACATCAAAATACGCCAATACCATACCAAGGCCAAGGGCGCACAAGAGGCGCACGAAGCTATTCGCCCCACCTACATGAGCAACCGCACCGTGAAAGGAACGGCTCAGGAGATGAAACTCTATAAACTGATATGGGAGCGCACTATTGCTTCGCAAATGGCCGATGCCGAACTGGAACGGACCACCGTAACCGTCGGTATCAGTAATAACACATACGATAAGTTTCATGCACATGGCGAAGTAATCAAGTTCGACGGATTTCTGCGCGTGTATATGGAAGACAACGACGACGAAAACATCGAAGACGAAACCCAAGACATCCTCCCTCCGATGAAGTTGAATGAGCAACTAGCATTGGCCGAAGCACGTGCGGCAGGCAAGCAAACCCAGCGTCCGCCCCGCTACACCGAGGCCAGCCTGGTACGCAAACTCGAAGACTTAGGAATAGGGCGCCCCTCTACCTACGCCCCTACTATATCTACCATTCAACATCGCGGCTATGTAGTAAAAGGGAATAAAGAGGGCGAAGAGAAAGAATTTACTACACTGGTACTCCAGAATAATGAGATTGCGAAGACAGTAAAGAAAGAGCGGGTAGGCGCAGATAAAAACAAGTTGATGCCCACCGACTCGGGCATTGTAGTGACCGACTTCCTGCTTGATAAGTTTCCCCATGTGATGGATTACAACTTCACGGCCAACATCGAGAAAGAATTCGACAAAGTGGCCGAAGGGGAGGAAGAGTGGACGGAATTGCTACAAAACTTCTACGGCCTCTTCCATCCTGTAGTTGAAGAAGTAGCCGGCTCGAAAACCGAGCATAAGGTGGGCGAGCGTATCTTGGGCAATGACCCCAAAACAGGCAAGCCGGTATCGGTGAAGGTAGGCCGCTTTGGTCCTTTCGTGCAGTTAGGTTCGGCCGATGACGAAGAAAAACCGCATTTCGCATCCCTTACCAACGGCTATTCTATCGAGACCATCACGCTGGAAGAAGCATTGGAGCTTTTCAACCTTCCCCGTGCAGTAGGCGAGATAGACGGTAAGCCCGTTACGGCTGCTATCGGACGCTTCGGTCCCTACCTGAAGTACGATAATAAATTCACTACTATTACTAAGGAGTACAGTCCTTACACCATCACGATAGAAGAGGCGCAGAAACTGATTAAGGAAAAGGAAGAGAAA
>DAIREI010000400.1:0-2078 GCA_036795675.1 Bacteroidales bacterium | reverse complement strand
CTCCCAAGGAGGGGGTTGGGGAGAGGTAAACGCTAAACATTAAACAACTCAATCATGCTCAAGCAAACCAAAATAGTAGCCACTATCGCCGACAACCGCTGCGAGGTGGAGTTTATCAAAGACCTGTTTGATGCAGGGATGAATGTGATTCGGATGAATACTGCCCACCTCGGCCGAGAAGGGTTGGAGAAGATCATCACCAATACCCGCGCTGTGTCGAATCGGATTGGGATACTGATGGATACGAAAGGCCCTGAAGTGCGCACCACCATCACTGATGCCCCGCTGCAACTGAAGACGGGCGACAAGATACGCATCGGCAGCAACTCCGATGCCCCTACCACCATAGATAGCATCAATGTGAACTATCCCAACTTCGTACGCGATGTTAAGCTGCACGATTTGATACTGATAGACGACGGCGCCATCGAGTTGGAAGTTATCGAAAAGCATCCCGACTACCTGCTTACCGAATCGATGAACGAAGCAGTGCTTGGCAGTCGCAAGGGGGTAAATGTGCCCGGCGTGCGCATCAACCTGCCCTCGCTGAGTGAGAAGGACAAGAGTAACATACTCTACGCCATCGAAGCTAAGATAGAATTCATCGCCCACTCCTTTGTAAGAAGCAAGCAGGATATCCTCGACATACAGGAGATTCTCGACCGACATAATTCGCCTATCAAGATTATCGCCAAGATTGAGAATCAGGAAGGGGTGGACAATATAGACGAGATATTGGAAGCCGCTTACGGCATCATGGTGGCGCGGGGCGACCTGGCTATTGAGGTGGGCCAAGAGAAGATTCCCGGCATACAGCGCGTGCTTATCCGCAAGTGCGTGGCTGCCAAAAAGCCGGTGATAGTAGCTACCCAGATGCTCCATTCGATGATAGAAAACCCGCGGCCTACCCGCGCCGAAGTGACCGACATAGCCAACGCCATCTATTATCGCACCGATGCCCTGATGCTGAGCGGCGAAACGGCTACCGGCAAATTCCCCGTGGAAGCGGTAAAGACCATGTCGAGCATCGCCCGCGAGGCGGAAAAGACCAAGCTGGAGGAAAACGACATCAAAGTGCCAACCAATGACGACCTCGACGTGACTTCTTTCCTTGCCAAGCAGGCCGTAAGAAGCAGTCGCAAACTGCAAGTAAAAGCCATCGTCACCGATAGCTACACCGGGAGGACGGCTCGCAACTTGGCTGCTTTCCGCGGAAAAGCTCTTGTGTTTGCCGTCTGCTACTGCGAGCGAACCACCCGCGAAATGGCTCTTTCTTACGGCGTATGGGCTGAATATCAGGAAGAGACTCACGACCCCATAGAGTATTTCATTAAAGCATTGAATAAGCTGCTGGGCAAGCAAATGATTGAACGCGGCGACATGGTGGCCTACCTCGGCGGAAGCTTTGGCGAAGGGGGCGGCACCTCATTCCTCGAAATAAACCGGGTGGGTAAGATATTGGACAACCTCGACCATTATCAACCTCCTTTCTTCTGCAAAGGCAAATGACTTTAGACGATTATATCCTCGACCATATCGACGAAGAGGGGGAGCAACTGAAGCGGTTGAACCGCGATGCCCACGTAAATCTGCTGCGCCCACGCATGCTGTCGGGGCACTTGCAGGGGCGTATACTAAAGATGCTGACACGGATGCAGCGCCCCCGTCGCATACTGGAGATCGGCACTTACACGGGATATGCTACACTCTGCCTCGCTGAAGGGTTACAAGACGACGGCGAGATTCATACTATAGAGATAGATGACGAACTGGAAGACTTCATCCGCCGGCAGTTTGATGCTTCCCTCTATAAAGAACAGATTCATCTCCACATCGGCGATGCGCTCGACATCATCCCTTCCCTACCAGGGATGTTCGATATGGTGTTTATCGATGCCGATAAGCGATTGTATAGCCAATACTACGATTTGGTATTCGACAAAGTAAACCGGGGAGGCATAATATTGGCCGATAATACGCTATGGGACGGCAAGGTAGCAGAACCACTCCGTCCCAACGATAAGCAGACCGCGGGCATCATGCAATTTAATGAAAAGATAAAGGAAGACCCCCGTATT
>DAIREI010000399.1:0-2085 GCA_036795675.1 Bacteroidales bacterium | reverse complement strand
TTATTAAAACCAATACAATACAGATTCTTGTAAACCGCAATTCCACATAAATGTTTAACGTTAAATGTTTAATGTTTATTGCCCGCGCGGTATCGCGCTTTGCTATCTCACCACACTATCGGTGTCTGCCCGGTTTGTATCAGGTAATCGTTGGTTTTGCTGAAGGGCTTGCTGCCAAAGAATCCGCGATAGGAGGAGAGGGGAGAAGGATGGGGCGATTTGATCACCAAATGCTTGGCAGGGTCGATAAAAGCGCCTTTGCGTTGGGCGTAGGCTCCCCACAGGATGAAGACGACGTGTTCTTTCTCTTCGGCTATCCGGTGAATAACGGCATCGGTAAACTCTTCCCAGCCTTTGTTCTGGTGCGAACCAGCCCGGTGTGCCTGTACGGTAAGGGTGGCATTGAGCAGTAATACGCCTTGTTCGGCCCACCGCTCCAGGTTGCCCGAAGGCGGAGGGTTTATCCCCAGGTCGCTCTTCAGTTCGGTATAAATGTTTTGCAGCGAGGGTGGGAGAGGGATACCGTCGTTCACCGAGAAGCACAGCCCGTGTGCCTGCCCCGGCTCGTGGTAAGGGTCTTGCCCCAAAATCACCACTTTCACTTTATCGAAGGACGTTTTATCGAAGGCATTGAATATCTTGTTTCCCTTGGGATACACGGTGCTTGTAGCATAAGCTTGCTTAACAAAAGCTACCAAATTGCCGAAGTAAGGTTTATTAAACTCGGGAGCCAGCTTCTCTTTCCACGAAGATTCTATTTTTACGTCCATAATAGCTTAAATGTTTAGTGTTTAATGTTAAATGTCTGCGCTTCGTGCAACTCTTAGTTCTTAGTTTTTAGTTTTTTACTCTTGATTTATTGGTTTCCCCAATTCATGGCGTCTCTATTGCTGCTGCTTTGTGTGTACTTCAGGTCGCGCAGCATAGACGAACTTACAGCAATGGTAAAGTGGTAAGACTGGTAAGGCCCTACCGGGATGATGCTGGCCGACATCTGCCAACAGTGCATTTGACGGGTAACGGTACAGGTCATTCGCGATAGCTTTTTGGCCTCGAAATCGTAGTCGGCATTGAAATTGAAGCTCCAGTTCTTGGTAGGACTAATATTGCCCGACATCCCGAAGGTGGGGGTGACAATATAGCCATACTCCCGCTTCTCTTCGTTAAACTTGCGACGGTCATAGCCTATATTGAGCGAGCAATTGAAGTTGAGCGTCCAGGGAATATCGGTCAGCCAATAGCCGTCGCTGTCTAAGTTCTCGTCCTGCTTCTTTTTTTGCCGTAGTGAAGTGCGTTCTCCTTCTCCACCGATCGGACTGTCCAACAATCCGTCTGTACTCAAATCGCCAGGGTCGCTTCCCTCTCCGCCACTTTCTTCATCGGTTTTATCGTCTTTGCCTTTACCCAGCCATTCTTTTATCTTGGTGTTGCTTAGGCTATAAGAGAAAGAGGTGCCGGTGCTCATCAGGCGGCCTAAGCCTTTCCCTCCGGTAATGCGCAGCTTATTCATCCGGTTCCCTTTTTCATCGTAAAGGTACATATCGAACCGGCCGTTTAGGTTTATCGAGAACGTTTGCGAGAATTTAAGGCGCAGGTTGGCCGATACTTCCTGATCCCATTTCATGGAATCGGCCAGGAAGTTATAACCCCATCCGAAACTGAATTTATCAATCAGGCTTATCTTTCTGGTTGAGTCGGTATCGGCAATGGGTACTTTCATCTCGATATTATTATCGATATTAAAACTCAATCGCGCCGCTTGTCCCGAAGAGGGGGGACTGAATATCTGCCCTTGATAAGGCGAGTAAGAGTAAATCTCTTTTTCGGGATAAATTCCTTCGCCCGAATCCAAGTAAGCTACTTCTTTGTACGATCCGTAGCGCGGACGCGAGAAATCGGGCGCCCCGCTGAAGGAAACAGTAGGGGTGATTACATGGCGGATAATGGTGTTATGGGCCTTATTGCCGAATATCTTCCAAGGCTTAAAGAATCCGTACAATTTAGTATTAAGGCCGATAGACCCGCTGAAGTTATACACGCGGTAGAAACCGTAGTCGGGGTCTTTATCTACAAATTCTTTTTCAG
>DAIREI010000398.1:0-2094 GCA_036795675.1 Bacteroidales bacterium | reverse complement strand
TAATCCTTCTTAAGTTGGCAAAAATCGTGCCGCGCTCTTCGTACGGCAGTGGCATTGTCGGGCTTTCCTTTCAAAATAAAATGCAGGGCGGCCAGGTAGTCGAGTACAAAGCGCATAATCATGGTTCTTTTGTAGCGTTTGGGAAGATTCTTGTACAGCATCAGCAGGTTGTTGCGGAAGTTGAGGTAAGTCTTGCGCGGGTTCTCCTTGTCCAATGTGCCGCCGCCTACGTGGTAAACAATCGATTGCGGAAAACACACCAACGTTTTGCCTCGCGCATTCAACCGCCAGCAGAGGTCTATCTCTTCCTGATGGGCAAAGAAATTGGCGTCGAAGCCGCCGGCGTCGAAGAACTCGCTAAGCCGGATAAACATGCAAGCGCCGCTGGTCCAGAACACGGGCGTTACGGTATCGTACTGCCCATAGTCGGTTTCGATGGTGCCGAATATCCTGCCCCGGCAAAAGGGATAGCCGTATTTGTCGATAAAGCCGCCGGCCGCTCCGGCGTATTCGAATTTCGAAGACTCATTGTACGATAATATCTTGGGTTGCAGGGCCACTACGCTTTCATGCTGTTCCAGGTAGTCGATGGCAGGAGTTAGCCAGTCGGGGGTAACCTCTACGTCGGAGTTCAGCAGCACTACGTACTTGTGGCGCAAGTGTTGCAAAGCGCGGTTATAACCTTCGGCAAAGCCATAGTTCCTGTCTAAGGGAATAACTTCTATATCGGGGAAATAGTATTGCAAGAATGCCAACGAGTCGTCGGTAGAGCCATTGTCTGCCACAATCACATCCGCCTCGTCGGGGGGCGTGTAAGAAAGCAAAGCCGGAAGGAATTGCTCCAACAGGTTTCTTCCGTTCCAATTTAATATGACTATAGCCGTTTGTTTCATAGGAAATGAACCTGCAAAGTTACACCCTTATTTCGGAATATACAAGGGAATATAAAGAAAGCTATTAGCGGTTAGCCAATAGCCGTCAGTTGACAACCCTGCGCTATGCGTCGGTGCTATTCTTAATGACTCTTTGATGTTACTGCTAATTCAATTTTGCTGTCGGAGCTTATTTTGGGCGTAACATAAGCAACAATCCATTTTGTGCCTACTACATCATCACCAATTGAGATGACATTAATCTCCAGCAAATAATCATGAGTTGATTTTAGCAAGGTAGCCGAAAATGAGTTTATCGATCCTATCACGCTACCCGAAGCCAACACCAATGAATAGGATGAGAAATCGATATCGTACGGTTCTTCTTCCTCTTCGCAATCGGTATGTGCTTCCAATTCTTCCCGGCTGTTTATGATAATCACATCGTCGACGGGCAGGTCGTCCCAAGCGCAAAAATCACTTAACGCGTAATTAGACGTGGGTACGGCTGTATAAGTCTCTTCTTCATTGTCATTATCATTGCAGGAGTACGTGAATACCAACACGAACAATAAGGCCAGCAGTTTTACGATTTTAGTTGTATGTTCCATATTTGAGTATGATTAAATTGAGCTGCAAAGGTAAGAAAAAGGAATTATAAATTATGAATTTGCATTTCGTTGGGATATGCCTTGGCTTTTGTAAATCTTTTTCTCCAATTCTTTTGTCTTTCTCCGGTCTTTTTGCTAAATTTGACTCATGATTGTCACCCCGTGCTTGACACGGGATCTCCTACTATGATGAGATTGCGAGTCAAGCCCGCAATGACAATTCGCGCTTCGCGCCAACTCTTATTTTTTAGATCTTGGTAAACCAAGCGAACAAGTTCGAGCGCTTAGTTCTTCACTTTTTAAAGGTTGTACACCCTTTAACCCCGACACTGTAGACCCTTGATGCCCGACACTGTACACCCTCTCACTCCAAGGGTCTACACCCTTAAAGTCCTCAAGCCTGTTTTCACGACTCGTTAAGCTTATCTTGCAAGGCCGGCAACCCTATTTAGGAAATCTCTTTGCCATCATTGCAAAAAAATCGGAGTCGCTTTTTTGATAGCCTGATACCTGTGGGTCGTTAAAAAAATGATAACTTTGCAAAAATCTTTGTATGCTCTATAAGCAATAGGAAGTACACTCAAAGATATTTGCTACTAATCTTTAATTGA
>DAIREI010000397.1:0-2096 GCA_036795675.1 Bacteroidales bacterium | reverse complement strand
CAAGGAGGGGGAGCCCTTCCCTTTTGGGGAATAAAAGGCATTGCGTTGCGACCTCCCCCTCCTTGGGAGGGGGTCGGGGGGAGGTGTTAGTTTATAGTGGTTTCAGCCCCAATATCTCTCTTGCTTCTGCCGGTGTGGCAATCTCACGTCCCAGCTCTTTGGCCAAGCGTACGACTTTCTCTACCAGCTCGCCGTTGGATTTAGCCAATACGCCTTTGGATAGATATACATTGTCTTCGAAGCCCACGCGTACGTGGCCGCCGTCTACTATGGCTGCCGCAGCTAAAGGAAACTCGAAGCGTCCCATTCCGGCTACGGTATAAGTGGCATCGGCCGGGATGCTGTGACGAAGGAATACGAAGTCGCGCAATTCGCCGGCTATACCTCCGTTTACGCCCATTACAAAGTCGAAGTGCATGGGTTTATTGATGAATCCTTTCTTGTGAAGGCGCAGAGCCATATCAATCATACTCTTGTCGAATACTTCCAGTTCGGGCTTAATGCCCATCTCTATCATGCGCTTGCCGAAATACTTAATGGTGTTTTCGGTATTGAAGAATACTTCATCGCCTCCGAAGTTGAGGGTTCCGCAGTCGAGCGTCGCCATTTCGGGCAGCAACTCGGTCGGTTGCAGGCGTTCATCATCGCTCATCCCCACGGCTCCACCGGTAGAGGGCTGGATAATTACGTCAGGGCATTCTTTTTTTATCGCATCAATAATTGCCCTGAAGCGTTCCTTATCCTGAGTAGGGGTTCCGTCGTCATAGCGCACATGCAGGTGGATAATGCTTGCGCCGGCATCGTAGGCCGATTTGGCCTCGCGTACACACTCTTCTACTGTATAAGGCACAGCGGGATTATGTTCTTTCGTTACTTCCGCTCCGCAAATAGCGGCGGTAATAATCAGTTTTTCCATCGTGTTAATGTTCTATTCGTTGATTTTCTTTTCTTACTACACAAGTACCGCTGGCACGGCAAACCACCACAGGCTCCGGCAGCACATCGGCCGCCGAATCGGAGATGTCCGTCCTCGGGATGATTACTTTACGGGCTTCGAATACCATCTTGCGCGATGAGTTGCCTACTTTTACAATCTCGCCCTCGGCTTCTATATATTCGCCTGCGAAAACAGGAGCCAGAAACTCTACGCTGTCGTACCCGGCAAACAGGCCTTCGTCGCCATCGTGCATGATTAATAGTTCGGTAGCCACATCGCCAAAGAGTTGCAACATACGTGCTCCGTCTACCAAGTTGCCGCCGTAATGAGCATCATGCGCACTCATTCTAAGTCTAATTAATGATTTCACGTCTATAAGAATTATGAATGGACTTCAATTGTTAACTAACAATGTAATTCACAAATATGGCAGGGGTTTTTACATATTCGGGAAGTATCTCGCCCACCTCTACCAACTCGTCAATTTCGGCGATGACTACATCGGCCGCGGTTGCCATCAGGGGGTTGAAGTTCTGCGAAGTACCGTGATAAACCAGGTTGCCCGATTTGTCGCCCTTGCTTGCGCAAATCAATGCCAAGTCGGCACGGAGGGGTTTCTCGAGCAAATACTCTTTTCCGTCTACGGTGATGATTTCTTTTCCTTCGGCCACTACCGTGCCGAGGCCCGTGGGGGTGAGAATGCCGCCCAATCCGTTGCCACCTGAGCGAACCCGTTCGGCCAATGTGCCTTGAGGACAGAATTCAATTTCCAATTCCCCCGCATTGTACTGTTCGCTCGAGGGCGGATTGGTACCGATGTGCGAGGTGTAGAGCTTCTTCACCTGCTTGTTGGCCACGAGCTGACCGATCCCTTTGTCGGGGAAAGCGGTGTCGTTACAAATAATGGTGAGATTCTTTACATCCGATTTAGCAAGCGCGTCAACTATCCGGTTGGGAGTGCCATTGGCGAGGAAACCGGCTATCATCACGGTCATGCCATCTTTTACATGGGCGACGGCCTCTTCTATAGTAATAAATTTATTCATAAATTGTGTTTTTCGGACAAGGTTAATATCCTGTTTTTTTGAGGTGTCAAATTTACAAAATAATATCCTAAATACGAAATGTCTTCTCGGAAATCGTATAAAAGAGGCAAAAT
>DAIREI010000396.1:0-2139 GCA_036795675.1 Bacteroidales bacterium | reverse complement strand
CGTAGCTTAGACTTTAACTCCCTAAGAAAATACCTGCCCGAGTTGAACCGTTTTAAATTCAACATCCATACCATACAGTTCGAGAAACCAATCGATTCGTCGGACATGAATCCGAGGAGATGGCAGAAGATAGTGCGGATTATCGAAGAAAATTACGATATGTACGATGGCTTCGTTATTCTTCACGGAACCGATACGATGGCGTATACCGCCTCTGCGCTCAGCTTTATGATAGAGAACCTAACCAAGCCGGTTATACTTACGGGTTCGCAATTGCCCGTGGGCAAGATAAGGACAGACGGGAAGGAGAACCTGATTACCGCGCTCGAGATAGCTGTTGATAAAGACTCGCAAGGCAAAGCCTTAGTTCCCGAAGTTTGCATTTTCTTCCAGAACTTACTCATGCGTGGAAACCGGACGACCAAGGTCAATGCCGATAACTTCAAAGCCTTCAATTCATACAATTATCCTATATTGGCCGAGGCCGGAATCCATATTAGGTATAAGCATGATATTATTAATCACCCCGACCCGACTAAAAGGACGGAATTCCATTATGAACTCGACCCCAATGTTGCCGTTCTTCGTATTTTCCCCGGAATATTACCGGAAACCATGAAGGCTATTTTCAACATCCCCAACCTGAGGGCGGTGGTACTGGAAACTTACGGTGCAGGTAATGCTCCCACCGAAGAGTGGTTTCTCAACATTATAAAAGAAGCCATCGACAGCGGACTGGTAGTAGTGAATGTAACACAATGCGCCACCGGTTTTGTAGAGATGAGTCTTTATGAAGCGGGTAGGCTCTTACAAAAGCAAGGGCTTATTTCGGGTTATGACATTACTACCGAGGCAGCAATAGCCAAACTCATGCACTTACTGGGTCATGTTGCCGACATCGAAAAAGTAAAGGAATACATGAACGACTCCATCGCCGGAGAAATAACAACGGGGTGGAGAGCAAGCGTCTATTAAATTTTGGTTAAGGCCGATCCCTTGTGGGCGGCAATATGATCCGACTTATCACTTTTAATTTCATACTGGGGATCGTTTGCCGAGGCATGATGTGTATAACCCTTGTAATTGAAATCAGATGTATGTACCTTGATTATAGTTCCCGATACTCTCCCCGCTTCGGAGTTCCAACTTACCTTATCCCCTACCTTGAATGTTTCCATAATATTACTCTTTCTCTTTATTCAACAATATAATATACTTATCGATATACGCTTGCTTCTCTTTCGATTTGTATTGTTGTATGTACCGCGGATGCTCGAGCACCGTCAACCGGTCGAACAGTTTTGCCCGCTTGTTCAGCTTCTCGAGGCACTTGGCATTCTTCTTCCCCAGAATAAAGACTTCGGAAGTATCCAGCCCCAGGCTGATATGCTCCCGCAAGGATTCAATCATAAAGTCTTCCGTCATCCTGAACAAATCAGGGTCGTCGTAATAGTTGGCATTGAGCCATTTTCCGTCCTTTGTTTTGCGGATAATGGCTAAGGGGAAGGGAGAGTTGATATAGACGTCGCGATAGAACTTTTCCGCTCCGCCGTATTCGTCTATCATCTCATATATATACACCGACGAAATTTCGTGGGTATAGGCCGATTTCATCGGGATACCGCAGACACTCTCCAAGCGTTTAGTATCGGTAAAAGGGACGCCGGTTACGCCTGCCCCGTGCCGGCTGGGGTTGATTCCTATCATAAACTTGCGTTGCTCCGTGTCGTTGTAATACTTGCGGTAAAACCGCTCCATCACCTCCAGCGTTTCGGGGTTGTCTAAGTAAGGATTAATTACCCGGAACCCGTCGGGTAATTTGCCTGTATAATCCAAATTGCGGTTGAATTCAATAATCTTATCGGATAAAGTCTTTGTCATACTAATAAATAAACGGATAAGATTTCTTTTTGTTCTGCGAAAGGTTAAAAACGCTCGCAAATTTGGTTTGAATAAGATGAATGCCTATCTTTGTATAAAGATATGCCGCTTCTTGTCGATTGGAAAACTCATCAAAAAAAGAAAATTCCGAGACAAGCTCTTATCGTGAATGGCGGGCCGCAAGCATTGCTAAACGGATTACAAACACGGTAAAGCACTCAAATCCTGTATTTCGGAGTTTTACATATCCACGAGGGC
>DAIREI010000395.1:0-2160 GCA_036795675.1 Bacteroidales bacterium | reverse complement strand
CCGAGATATAGCGCAGTTGGTAGCGCGCCACGTTCGGGACGTGGAGGCCGGGCGTTCGAGTCGCCCTATCTCGACCAGGAAAGAGAGTCAAGAAATTGGCTCTCTCTTTTTATATTGTCCCCAAAATAATATCGGCATCAATATTTAATCTTTTGTGCATTTTACGAGCAACTTACCAATAGGATAATGCTCTTTCTCATA
This sequence comes from Bacteroidales bacterium, assembly GCA_036795675.1. Classification (GTDB taxonomy): domain Bacteria; phylum Bacteroidota; class Bacteroidia; order Bacteroidales; family Azobacteroidaceae; genus Azobacteroides. The sequence continues at coordinate 1,959 of DAIREI010000395.1, read as the reverse complement.
CGCAACTACCAAATCGGTAAGAAAGTCCAATTCAATATAATTCTTATCCGTTTTAGGTGTATTGTCGTCCACTATTTCAACAAGTTCTTCCACTCTTGCCATAATAGCTTCTTCGTATTCTGCTTTATCTTTTATTGCTTTCATACTTTTGCGCTTTCGATGACTGACCATCACAAAGGTAACATCAACTAAGCGGTTTTACCAAATCTTTGATACATTAATAATCGAATGTATTCCGAGTCTTCAGCTCGCATTGCCCCACAATCTTCGATGCATCTCTATCAGTTCTCCCATTTCAACTTAATATCAGCACATCAGCATTTTAACACATTAGTACACAATCACTCATAATTCATAACTCATAATTCATCATTTATAATTCTTTTTTCTTACCTTTGCACCTTAATATAAAATCAACTAAAGTGGCAGAGACTAAGTATATTTTCGTTACTGGAGGTGTGGTTTCTTCGCTGGGCAAAGGGATTGTTGCTGCTTCGTTGGGCAAACTCCTGCAAGCCAGAGGATATAAGGTCACTATTCAGAAGTTCGACCCCTATATCAATATCGACCCGGGTACGCTTAACCCTTACGAGCACGGCGAATGCTACGTTACCATGGACGGGCATGAGGCCGACCTGGATCTGGGACACTACGAGCGCTTCCTTAACCAACCGACTTCGAAGGCTAACAATATCACTACCGGCCGTATTTATCAGAATGTAATAAGCAAAGAAAGACGGGGCGACTTCCTGGGCAAGACCGTACAGGTGGTGCCGCATATCACCGACGAAATCAAACGTAACATCATGATTCTGGGTAAGACAGGGCAATACGACTTTGTTATTACCGAGATAGGCGGAACGGTGGGCGACATCGAATCGCTCCCTTATATAGAAAGCGTTCGTCAGTTGCGCTGGGAGTTGGGAAAGAATTGCCTTTGCGTGCATCTCACCTACGTGCCCTATCTGGCTGCCGCAAAAGAGGTAAAAACCAAACCTACACAGCACTCGGTGAAGATGCTTCAGGAGCAGGGGGTACAACCCAACATATTGGTATTGCGTACTGAACGGGTTCTCGACAAGAATATCACCCGCAAGGTAGCTCTGTTTTGCAACGTAGACGAAAACGCCGTAGTGCAATCGTACGACGTGCCGAGCATTTATCAGGTTCCCGTTGCGCTGGCCGAGCAAGGCATGGATAAGATCGTACTTCAGAAGATGGGATTACCTGCCGAAGACACCAAGCTCGACTTGAAGAAATGGCAAAGCTTCCTCGATAATATGCAGACGGCTCAAAAGACTGTAACCATAGGATTGGTAGGCAAGTATGTAGAATTGCCCGATGCTTACAAGTCCATCTACGAATCGTTATTGCAAGCGGCTACTTACCATAAACGCAAGTTAGACCTGCGCTTCATCCACTCCGAAAAGATTACTCCCGACAATGTAGAAGAATTGCTGAACGGCTTAGACGGGGTGTTGGTGGCTCCCGGATTCGGACAACGGGGCGTGAGCGGGAAGTTTGCTGCGCTAAAGTATGCCCGCGAACACAATATACCCACCTTTGGCGTATGCCTGGGTATGCAATGCATGGTGATTGAATTTGCCCGTAACGTGTTGGGTCTGGAGAAGGCCAACTCTACCGAGATGAACGAAAATACGCCGCATAAGGTAATCGACCTGATGGAAGCGCAAAAGAACCTTACCGAGATGGGCGGTTCGATGCGACTCGGGGCTTACACATGCCAACTGGAAGAAGGGTCGAAAGCCTATCAGGCCTACAAAAAACCGATAGTGAAAGAACGCCATCGTCATCGCTATGAATTTAACAACGAATATAAAGAATTGTTTGAATCGAACGGAATGAAATGCACCGGCATCAACCCTGACACCGGACTGGTAGAGGTGGTAGAGATACCTGAACTGAAATGGTACGTCGGCACACAGTTCCACCCCGAAT
>DAIREI010000394.1:0-2176 GCA_036795675.1 Bacteroidales bacterium | reverse complement strand
AAACAACAGAATGGTATGTCTTTTTTAATATCTATCAGGATAATGAAGATATTACTTTAGTAATCCGATACATAAGCAACAATCACATGATAGCTCAATTCTTATAAATTATTAGTTCCGATTGGAGGAGGGGACTTGCGCGAAGCGACTAAAAGCTATCGGCTAGTGGCTATCAGCTTGTATTTTCAACTCTCAACTATTATCCTTAATTTTGCCCCGGTATATGAAAGAAGGTACAGTAGATATAGTAGACCTGGCGATAGGTTATCCCGCCAAGAAGGGCGACAAGGTGGTGGCCCGGCATCTTACGGCATCGATATATAAAGGGGAATTGACCTGTCTTATCGGCGCCAACGGCGTGGGCAAGTCTACCCTGCTGCGCACCCTGTCGGGGTTCCAACCCAAACTATCGGGCGAGATACTGGTATTGGGCAAGCCGATAGAGTCATACTCCGATAAAGAGCGTTCTAAACTGATAGGCGTGGTATTGACCGAGAAGGTGGAAGCACGCGATATGACCGTGTACGAACTGGTAAGCTTGGGACGAAGCCCCTACACCGGCTTCTGGGGAGGCTTATCGGCCGACGACGACGCCATAATAAGAGAGGCGATAAGCGCGGTGCGGATGGATGCTTTTACCGAACGACCGGTGCAGACTCTTAGCGACGGGGAACGACAAAAGGTGATGATTGCCAAATCGCTGGCACAGCAAACGCCCATCATCTACTTAGACGAGCCGACGGCTTTCCTCGACTATCCGAGCAAGGTAGACGTAATGCAACTGCTCCGCAGCTTGGCGGCCGACAAAGGCAAGACCATCTTCCTCTCTACTCACGACCTGGAATTGGCGCTGCAACTCTCGGACAGGCTATGGCTGATGGACAGGCGAAAGGGCTTGGAGGTGGGTTCGCCCGCCGCGCTGGCCAAGAACGGAAGCCTGAGCGATTTCTTTCATAACGAACACATTACCTTTGATAAAGAGAATTTACTTTACCGCATAGCAAAATGATCAAACAAGGATTGATAAGGCGAGCCGAAAGGCAGGACTGCCAACGCATACTGGAACTGGTGAAAGAGCTGGCGCTCTACGAGAAAGCTCCAGATGAAGTGACCGTCACCCTCGAGCACATGGAAGAGAGCGGTTTTGGCGACAAGCCCGTGTGGTGGGCTTTCGTGGCCGAGATAGAAGGCAAGGTAGAAGCCTTCGCCCTCTACTATATCCGCTACTCTACCTGGAAGGGGCAACGCCTCTACCTCGAGGATATCTACGTGCCCGAAGCGCTTCGGGGCAACAGCATAGGCCGGATGCTCTTCGACCGGCTGATTGATGAGGCCAAAAAGCAAGACTTTCAGGGCATGATATGGCAGGTGCTGGAATGGAACGAGCCGGCCATCAACTTCTACAAGAAGTATCAAGCCAAGTTCGACAACGAATGGATCAACTGTAGCATCGACCTGAGGCAATGATCCATTACTTCAATCCCGGCCACGAGACGGCGGTATTGAACAACTCCCGCTATTATCGACCTGCCGCCAATCAACTGAAGATGCAAGCCGATTTGGCCTATCTTCCGGCATGGTATGCCCGGCCTGCCGATTATGTATGGGTAGATAAACCTCTTGGCGAGGACTTTCTTCGCCTTACCCAAGCCTTGCCGCACTTAGCCCAAGCCATCACTACGGCAGAAGTATCCGCTATTGCCGGGCAAGAAGAAGTGGAACTATGGGGCATCTCGCCGCAAGCCATACACCAACTCAACCTATCCCCTACCCTGTGGAAAGATGAATACCGCGAGCTGACAAGCCGTGCGCCGGCCCGCCGCTGCCTGAGCCGCCTTATAGACAACATCCCCGAAATAGACAAAAAGATACTGCCCGTGTGCCACAGCCAAATAGCATCGATAGAAGAAAGCCTGAGGCAAAGCACCGGAAAGCAACTGCTTAAGTCGCCCTACTCCTCGTCGGGGCGCGGGCTGGTGTGGTTGCCCCCGGGCGAGCTTGCCCGTTCCGAAAAGCAAATCATTGCGGGAATGCTGAAAAAGCAAAGCTGCGTATCGACGGAGCCGGCACTGGATAAGGCGCTCGATTTCTCTTTTCACTTCCGGATAGAACAAGACCGCACAGTCTCCTTCTTGGGTTATTCTTTATTTAATACCAACAGCAAAGGCGCGTATTT
>DAIREI010000393.1:0-2189 GCA_036795675.1 Bacteroidales bacterium | reverse complement strand
CCTGTTGGCTTACGTTCACGGCAAATATTATACGTTGGGCGAACTGATAGGCAAATTCGGCTGGAGCGTTCAGAAAAAGAAGAATCTATAAATCCGTATTATCCCTTTGAAAATACATCGAACATACCTGTTGTTTGGCCTTATTATGGCCTTCTGCCTGAGCGCGGAGCCTATCGCGGCGCAAGCCGAAAAGAAAACGCATGTGCTGAATTGGGGGATAAAGGCGGGACTTAACGCCCCGGTCTCGATCGACTACGAACCGATGTATGACGATACCTTGATGGAAGGCGGTAGCATTACCAACAAGGTGGGCTATACCGTTAGTATATTTTCGCGGATAAATCTGGATGAATTCTTTTTCCAACCCGAGTTGAGCTGGAACGTGTACAAGCAACAGCTATCGTTTATTGTGCCTCGCTTAGGCGCCGACACCGGAATCGCCACCAGCCTCGACATGAAGTATTACTCGGCCAACCTCAGCATGCTGGCCGGATACAATATCATACACAACGGACCCTATATCTTCAGCGCCCTGCTTGGGGCAGCCTTCCGTTTCAACTATGAGACCGACTTTAAGTTCGACCCCCAAAGCGATTTCAATACCCACAAGCCCGATTATAACTACTTGGGCATAGCAGCCGTGTCGTTTGTTATCGACAAGGTTTTCTTCGAATTCCGATACGAATTCAACTTCCCTAACTCCAATGTATCATTCAGCGAAATATCGGGAGCCGACGAGAGCATCAAGTCGGTAGCTCTGCGCAAGAAGGATAATATGTTGAGTTTTTCCTGCGGACTTATTTTTTAATTATTCATATCTATATCTATGAAAAGAGACGAATTAACATTTAGCACTATTCAAAAAGAATTGAACCGGCAGTTGCACGGCATCGAACTTATCGCTTCCGAAAATTTTGTGAGCAACGAAGTAATGGAAGCCGCCGGTTCGGTATTAACCAACAAGTATGCCGAAGGTTATCCCGGCAAACGCTATTATGGCGGATGCCAATATGTAGACTTGATTGAGCAGTCGGCTATCGACCACTTGAAAGAAGTTTTCGGAGCCGTGTGGGCCAACGTGCAACCGCACTCCGGAGCCAACGCCAACCTGGCCGTGTTTTTTGCCTGCCTAAAGCCGGGCGATAAGTTCCTCGGATTGAACCTGAGCCACGGCGGACACCTCAGCCACGGATCGCCCGTAAATGCTTCGGGTATCTTGTATCAACCAATAGAGTATAATGTAACCGAAGAAGACGGCCGCGTAGATTACGACCAATTGGAGCAACTGGCACGCACCGAAAAACCCAAATTGATTGTAGCCGGAGCCTCGGCTTATTCGCGCGAATGGGATTACGAGCGCATCTGCAAGGTAGCCGACGAGATAGGAGCCATCTTTATGGTAGACATGGCGCACCCTGCCGGACTGATAGCCGCAGGCCTATTGAAGAACCCCGTGAAATACGCACACATCGTGACTTCTACCACCCACAAAACCCTGCGCGGACCACGCGGAGGCGTTATCCTGATGGGCGAAGACTTCCCCAACCCCTGGGGCAAAACCACACCCAAAGGCGAAGTGAGAATGATGAGCGCCTTGCTCGATTCGGCTGTTTTCCCCGGCATTCAGGGCGGACCGCTGGAGCACATCATTGCAGCCAAAGCGGTAGCATTTCACGAAGCGCTGCAACCCGAGTATAAAACCTATCAAATGCAAGTGAAGAAGAATGCCGCCGTTATGGCACAGGCGTTTCTGGACGCCGGTTATAAGATTGCCTCGGGCGGAACCGACAACCACCTGATGCTGGTAGACCTGAGGGCAAAATTCCCCAACCTTACGGGGAAAGCCGCCGAGAAAGCCTTGGTTGCCGCCGACATCACCACCAACAAGAATATGGTGCCTTTCGATAGCCGTTCGCCTTTCCTCACCTCGGGTCTGCGTTTCGGTACGCCCGCCATCACCACACGTGGATTGAAAGAAGATAAGATGGGTCAGATAGTAGAATTGGTAGACGCCGTACTATCCAACCCCGAAGACGATAAGACTCTTACCGCCGTTCGCGAAAAAGTGAACGCTATGATGAAAGATTATCCTTTGTTTGCTTGGTAAGGCAGAGAGAGTGAAGAGATAAGAACTAAGAACTAAAAACTAAGAATTGGCGCGAAGCGAGGGTAAGCCCCCACCCCCCTAA
>DAIREI010000392.1:0-2189 GCA_036795675.1 Bacteroidales bacterium | reverse complement strand
AAAAGTGAAAAATAGACTCAAAAGAGTTGAAAGAGGATGGCAAAGGAACATGATAATCACTATAATGATATTATTCCGATAAAATTTAAACAGTTTCTTAGAACGAATGATGATGGAAGGTCAAAAGAAAATGCGTACTTTTGGCCTTTGTTTTTGCTATGAATATTACCATAAAAGACCTCGATTCTATCAATGATGCCGCCCGGCAGTTCATTGCCGCTATGGGCGACGCCACCGTCTTTGCCTTCGAGGGGAAGATGGGGGCAGGCAAGACCACCTTTATCAAAGTCGTGTGCGAAGCCTTGGGCGTGACCGACGTAATCAACAGCCCTACCTTTGCCATTATCAACGAGTACCGATCTGATACCACGGGGGAACTTATTTACCACTTCGACTTCTACCGCATCAACAGTATACAGGAAGCCCTGAACATAGGAACGCCCGACTACTTCTACAGCGGCGCCCTCTGCTTTATCGAGTGGCCCGACAAAGTGGCCGCCCTACTGCCCGAAGATACGGTATGGGTAAAGATAGAGGAAATGGAAGATGGGGAAAGAGCGGTTGTTATAGAATGAAAATAGCCTCACCACATCAACGGCCCGCCGTAAGGGAACGAGAACCAATTGTTTTTATAATAGCTGCTTTTTATCCCGAAGCCGACACCGATATTCTTATACACCCGAATGTTCATCTCCACCCCAATGTGGTTGTCGCCGTTGATTGACGGATACAACAGCGGATTAATGCCTTCGTGCAAAGCGATTTGCCCGTAACCGATAAGGCGTATCCTATCGTTGGGTTGGTAAGTGGCGCGCAACGAAAATGCCGCATTGTAGTAACGGTAGGGTTGCATGGCGGTGGCAAACGAACTCATGGCCGAAAGGTTGACATTTATCCAAAACTTATCCGATACCCTTATCAAGCCGCTTACACCGCCCATTTCACCGCCTTCCCAACCACTGTAAAGACTATAGCTGTAAGGCGTTATGGTAAGGTATTCTTCCTCCAAATAATTCAACGACGGCTTGATACGAAAATCCCAATTGCGATAAGGCAAACGGGGAGCACTCATATCCAAATCCAGGGTCGACTTCAAATCGGTCTTCAGGAAGTCTTCGTCGAAGCCTACGGAGGGATAATCAAGCAGCGCCTCCAACTCTACCGATAACGAATCGGGCAATACGGGGACAGTAATATCGTCTATCGCAATAGAATCGCCCTCTATATTATTATCTTGGGCATAAGCTACATACGTACCAGCAAACCAGAGAAGAACAAACAGAAGAAAATGTTTCATAACTACCTTAACGCTTTTGTTTACAATATTTAAGAATTGAACTGATTAAACCTTGTACTGGACGAAGATACAATAAAAAAATGGAATAAGAAGGGAAGAAGTTTTAATTACTTCACAATTATATTCATTACTTCCAATCATAATATCATATCATCGCTTTATAAATCAACTTCCCGTCCACTATAGCGGCGGCGGCGGTATAGGGATGCTCCTTCTCTTTACCTAAGCCCATGATATGCATCACGCGCCAGCCTTCCGATTTCAGGTAGTCGGAAATCATGGAGCGATGGCAGCGCCACCACACGGCTTCGGAGCACATCATAGCCACACGCCTTACCGATGTGTCGGCTTTCAGCAGCTTAATTCCTTCGGCAAAGCCGGGAGTTTCCATATAATCGGCATAGCCGCGAAAGGCCGGATGCCGCCAGCGCGTGTTGAGCGAGTCGGGTTGCACCTTGCGCCTGCCGCCGAGTTGCGCGATGGGATGGTAAATGATATGCTCGGCAGGAAGTACTTTTTCCAGGTTTTCCTTGTTGTATTGCGGGGCATGGCGCGAACCCGGATAGCTTCGCACGTCGGCCACCTCCTCTATCCCGAAGGAATGCAGCATAGCCAGAAACTCCTCCATCGGCCGGTCGGAGTGGCCTATTGTCCAGATTGTTCCTACATAGTCAGCCATGATGATCTCTAATTATATTACTAGAACAAATAGAGAGTCTATTGGTTGAAGATTTTCATAATAATAAACTACGTTAAATTCAAATAAAATGCCCTCCGGCAGCGTTAATAGAGTATAAGGTAAAGAAAAAAGAATTACTTTTGCCCGTAATAATTTAAATATCAAATCTGATGAAGGCTAAATATTTAATTTCATGCTTGTTGTCCTGCCTGA
>DAIREI010000391.1:0-2198 GCA_036795675.1 Bacteroidales bacterium | reverse complement strand
ATATAATAGAGGAAGCCTCCGATGATGAGGGATAACCCGATGACCAACGAGCGATTGGTTTCTATCCCCATGAAGAAGGGGACAGCCAATACAACCACTCCGACAAGGACTATGGGAATGCCGAGGTATTTGAGGATTCTTTTCATAATTACTTTGGCAAAGGTATTAATTTTCTCATATAGGCGGGTATTAGCAATATCTTGTTGGCTACTTTATGTGAAAGATTGCTAAAAAAATCCCTATTTCTTGCGATTTCGGGCTACAATTGAACTTTCTACCTTTGCAGCGCCAATAAACATATACCGTTTTTAATTATTAATTCTAAAAAAGACAAAGAAGACATGTTAAGGAAATTCTTATGTATCTCGTTGGTGGTATTCGCTCTATCGGCCTGCAATAAAAAGACCGAACAAGTAGGACCCCAATCAGGAACTGTTGTTTATACAGTCGAACGCCTTATGGAAGAAGCCGAAGCGCAAGTAGGCAAAGAAGTGGAAGTGAAAGGCACAGTGACGCACGTATGCCGCCATTCGGGTAAAAAATGCTTCCTGTCTGACAAATCGGGCGACCTCTCTATGCGCATCGCAGCAGGGGGTAGTATCGAAGCCTTCGACCAAGCGCTAAAAGGTTCGGACATCATTGTGAAAGGCGTCTTGAGGGAAGGCGACCGCATCAGCCGCGAAGACATACAGGCTCAAGAGGAAGAAGTGAACGAAGAAATGCTGGCTGAACAAGCCCAGGAAGGCGACCACCACAAGCATTGCCAGGCCCGCCTGAACAACATCCGGCAGATGCAGGAGTGGATGGCCAAGCACAACAAAGACTACTATGCCTTGTATTATATAGAAGGAACCAGCTACGAAGTAGCATTATAAATAATCATTTAATAACTAATTAACTTAATAACAACAATGAAAAACGTATTCAAATTATGCCTTATCGCATGTATAGGTGTATTGTTCACCTATTGCGACAACGACGACCCTGTCATAGACCCGGTAGAGACTAAATCTACTGTGAAGATAAAAGTAGCGCCTGCCGAATCTGCCGACTTTGAGATTGATAACCTTGAAGGAATGGAAGTGAAGTTTACCGATACGCGCACCCAGAATGCTTATATTGCCGTATTGGATGCTTCGGGAAGTGCCGAGTATAAGATTGACAGAGGCTCCTACCATGTATCGATCGATAAAGAAGATGAAGAGGATGGCCTTCAAGTCATCTATTCTTCCCGCCTCGAAAGTTATTCTATAAGCGAAGACACACAAGACTTGTCTCTTGCTCTGAATAAATGGAAAGAAGAGCCTGAAACGGAAGAAGTTCGTTTCATTTTCAGCGAAATATTCTTTAATGGAGAACGCAACTCGGGCATCATGATGCACCCCGACCAATACTTTGTTATCTTCAACCCGACAAAGAAAGACTTATATATGGACGGGCTTTCAGTAGGCGTCACTTATCATGTTTCTTGGTGGGACAAATATCCTTGGTATGACACATATTACCCGAATAATGTTCCTGTTCGAGGTTTTGTAACCATCCCCGGCAGTGGTAATGAGAATCTTCTAAAAGCGGGTGAACACTGCGTGGTGGCTTTTACGGCTATTGATCATTCAGCAGTAGAAGGCTACGACCAAGCGGTTGATCTCTCCGGTGCCGACTTTGAGATTTATTATGGTCCTGAAGCTAATGATGTAGACAATCCCAATGTCCCGAACTTGCTTATTACCGAAGACTTCTGGTTCCAACCTCGCGGCTATGTAGCTCCGCTGATGTTCAAACTCGAAAACGGATTGGAAAGCACTGTTGAGAAGTTCTATGAAGAAAACTTTAAGGTGCATCAAAGAACATTTATTAATGACGAAGGAAAAGAAGAAACCGAAGAAAACCGCTTTGTAGTAGTACCTACAGAAATAATACTTGATGGCGTGCAAACCAGTGATGTGCCGCAAGATATCAAAACCAGAACCATCCCTGAGACAGTCGACCGGGGTAAGTTCTTGGTTAGCGGCTGCCACAGCCAGGAATTGGCTATCCGCAAGCAAATTATGATAGCCGGACAGGTACATTATCAAGATACCAACAACTCTACCGAAGATTTCATTCTTCAGGTAGGACAAAACTCCTTCCCCATCGGCTGGAGAGACAAGAAATAAAGAATTAATTAAGCCGTAAACAATAATTAGTTAATCCCTTTC
>DAIREI010000390.1:0-2223 GCA_036795675.1 Bacteroidales bacterium | reverse complement strand
GACTGACGCGAAATCGGAGCTGCGCCTATCTGTTACGATTTGAAAATTTCATATAAGTTAATATTTGTGCTTCATGAATAGGGGCTAATGCATCTATTGACTTAGGCTCTATTACAATATAATCTTCAACTAACAAATCAATTCTATATCCACAATTTAGTTTAATGTCTTTATAAACTACCGAAACAGGAACCTGTCTTTCTACTTTAAATCCGCTATTTTGTAATTCAAAAGCTAAACACTCTTCATAAGCAGACTCTAATAAACCAGGGCCTAAACTTTTATGCACTTCTATTGCGCATCCAATTATTCTTCCGGTTAGTTCATTGAGTTCCATTTATCAAATTCCTAATTTAGCATTCAACGATTTAAGCGTCTCCAACACATTCGAGCGTACATTGATGAAGTACTCGATACCCAAAGCTTTAAGCTCGTCCATATTAGCAGGCGCTCCGGCTACGATAAGGGTTTCTTTGCCCTTGATCATTTCGTAGGCTTGGGGAGCGAATGTAGCATATTCGTCGTCGCTCGAACAAAGCACGATGATGTCGGCTCCGGCTTTGCGGGCGGCCTCAACGCCTTGTTCTACGGTTTCGAATCCTAAGTTGTCGATTACCTTGTAACCTGCGCAAGCGAGGAAGTTGCAAGAGAATTGCGAGCGTGCCAAGCGCATAGCCAGGTTGCCGATAGTGAGCATAAAGGCTTTCACTTCTTTGCCCGAACGCTCGGTGGTTAGGCGTAGTTGTTCAAACTCTTCACCCAAGCGTTTAGTATTTAATGTAGTAATATCGCTATTGGCTTTGTCGTTGCATCCGCAAGAGCAGATTTGTTCTTCTATTTTGTTTCCTGCTGTCTCGGTAAAGTTGGGATACTGGTTGGTTCCCAATAGTATCTCGCGACGTTGAGCCAACGATTTGAAACGTTTGTCGGCAGAAGCGTTAACGGCTTGTTGTATTTCGCCGTCCTTTACCATATTGTAGAAGCCTTTTGCTTCGGTTTCGAGGAATATTTTCCATGCTTCTTGAGCGATGGATTCGGTGAGCGATTCAATATAATAGGAACCGCCCGATGGGTCGACCACCTTATCGAAGTGACATTCTTCCTTTAATAATAGTTGTTGGTTGCGGGCGATACGTTCAGAGAAATCGTCGGGAGTCTTAAACGACTCGTCGAAGGGAGATACTAAGAGTGAATTTACACCGGCAATAGTGGCCGACATGGCTTCGGTTTGTGTGCGAAGCATATTCACATGAGCATCGAAAACAGTAAGGTTGAAGCGTGAAGTCTTGGCGAAGATGTTCATCTTGCCGGCGCATCGGCACTCGTGATTAGGTCCTTCGTTGGGACAATCGTAGTTGCAGGTGGGGTTGTAAGCTTTCACAATCTCGGCCCACAGCCAGCGAGCAGCGCGGAACTTGGCAATCTCCATGAAGTAGTTGGCCGAAATACCGAAGTTGAATTTGATACGCTTAGCGGCAAATGTCGGGTCAACGCCTGCCTCAACCAAGCGGCTCATCAGTTCGTTGCCCCATGCCAGCGCATAACCCAGCTCTTGAGTAATAAAGGAACCTGCATCGTTGAACAGGTAAGCATTTACGGCAATCACCTTGAAGTAGCGCAATTCGGCGGCGGCTTTAATAGCGGCAACCATGTGGTTTACCCACTCTTCCTCTATCTTACCTTTTGTCAGAATCGGCTTAATAAAGTCCATATTCACCGAGCCTTGAATCTTGGTCAGGTCGTAGTTCTTCTCTTTCAAGTATTCAACCAGCAGATTGATAACCTTTACCGAGCCTTTGGGGCAGGTAATGAAGTTCAACTCTACAAACTCGACGTAAATGCCGTCGAGCAGAATAGCCAGATTTTCCTTAGTCAGCTCTTCGCAACATACATGGAACCCCAAGGAGTTAACTCCTCTGTTCAGAACGTCGAGCGCTTTTTTGTTGGCATCCATGAAGTCGGTTACCTCAATGTCTTGGCGCACGTACCACTCGTTGTTGTCTCTGGTGCCGCGTACATAAGGAAACTCTCCCGGAAGAGAGGTGGTGGTTTTCAAGCCTTCAATATCTTCGGCGCGATAAAAGGGCCTAACGTTAATTCCTTCGTTTGTCTTCCAAACAAGTTTTTTCTCGAAATCAGCTCCTTTCAGGTCAGCATTGATTTTGTCCATCCATTGCTGCGTAGATACGGGCGGGAATTCAGAGAAAAGTTTTTCTTTCAAAT
>DAIREI010000389.1:0-2249 GCA_036795675.1 Bacteroidales bacterium | reverse complement strand
ATCCTTGGGTAGCAGATTTTGAAAAAATAGAATTAAACGATTTGTCGATAGAAAACAAAGATATATTCTGTCTACATGGTTGGATCTTTTTTAACAAACCAATTATATCTGAAAAATCACTAAAGGCAATGTTGGATAATAGGCTGTATGGAATAAAATATGTAGAAATGAATAGTATCATAGACTTTTATAAAAATAAAGAATTTCTAAAGAAGACATCTTCAATCATAGGCTAACCTGTTGCTAATATATTTGTTCATTTTAAAAAACATAGTTATATGTCGATTGAATAATGATTTCTAATTAATTGGAAATTAACGCAAATTAAGTTTGCGTAATATGACATAAAGACGACTTTCGAGTCGTCTTTGTTACTATGATTATCTAAAGATAACAACAGCGACGTCACTCACCAAACTTATTATTTAGACGGCGAACTGGAAATCTTAATCAACCCCAAGAGCTACTCAAACAAGTGGCAAGTACGATAAGCGGGAGTATCATCTCCGCTATAACAAGCAAAACGACCTGGAAGAATTAATCTATCCCAACGGCCTGGAAAAGCAATGGCGCTTCGACTACCGCGGGCGGGTTACCATGACCCGGGATGTAAAAGGGAATAGGACCTTTTTTGAATACGACAAGGTAGGCAACCTAACCCAAATGATTCTTCCCGATGGTAATGTACATCACTTCAATTACGATGCCTCGCGCAACCTGATACATGCCAAAGATCAACTGCATGAAGTCGACTTCGGTTACGGTCCTATGGGAATGCTTACCAGCCGCACTCAACAGGGACGAACCGTTCGTTTCCATTACGACACCGAATTGCAGTTATGCAGCATCCAAAACGAGGGAAATGAGAAATACAGTTTCGAATTGGATCCCTTGGGTCAAGTGATAAAAGAGAAAGGCTTCGACAACCTGCAACGCACTTACATTCGCGATGGCGGCGGTCGAGTAAGCAAAGTATTACGGCCGATAAGGACGATGGACGGAATACCTGTACGACGGTATGGGCAATGTAGTACACGAATTGCAATACGACGGTGTGGAAACCGCCTACCGCTACAATGCCGATGGCCTGTTGATAGAGGCTCTGAACCAGGAGGGAAAGATTGCGCTTACGCGCGACAAGCAAGGCCGTATTGTGCAGGAAATGCAAGGCGACCATACAATCGACCGCAAGTACAACAAACAGGGGGAGTGCATCCACATCGGTAGCAGCCTGGGTGCCGATATCCGCCAAGAGTTTGACGAAGAAGGCAATCTGATACAAATACAGTCGGGCAACGATTGGCAAGCCGACTGGAAACGAGACAATACGGGATTGGAAATCCACCGGCAGTTGACGGGGGGCGTCTCCGTTCGTACCGACCGCGACCGCTTCGGGCGAGAAGTACGCAAAAGCATCGGGGTAAAGAATGTAGAGACCAGCAACAAACAATACCTCTGGGGTATAGGTAACCGCCTGCAAAGCATCTACAACGAACGCACAGGTACACATGCCAACTTCGAATACGATGTCTTCGATAATCTGATTAAGGCCGACTACAACGACCTGAGCGGACAAACAGAAAGCATTTACCGGGCACCCGATGCCATTGGCAACCTCTATAAGGATAAAGACCGCAAAGACCGCCGCTACGGCAAGGGCGGCCGCTTGTTGGAAGACCCAAACTATTATTACCATTACGATTGCGAAGGAAATCTGGTCTTCAAAGAGTTCAAGCGGATGATGGGCTACAGCAGTTTAGGGAAAGAGGCTATTGAAAAGAAATACGGCATCAAGTTCAAGGCTACGGCCACGGGCTGGCTCTATGAATGGGATGCAAGTGGAATGCTCCGCAAGGTGGTTAATCCACAGCAGGGTAAAATCCGCTTCGGATACGATCCCTTGGGGCGAAGGGCTTACAAAGAGGTAAAGAACAAACGCACCTGCTGGTTGTGGGACGGCAATGTTCCGCTTCACGAGTGGACGGAAGAGAAACAAGAACCGGAAATAAATCTCATCACCTGGGTCTTTGAAGACGACGGCTTTGTGCCCTGCGCTTGCATCAAAGACGGCGAATCGTACAGCATCATCACCGATTACTTGGGGACGCCTACGCAGATGTATAACCGGAAAGGAGAAGAAACTTGGTCTGTCGATTTGGATATTTACGGCAGAGTCCGTACTTTTACCGGAAGTTCTTTGAGTGATTGCCCTTTCCGATACCAAGGGCAGTATGAGGATGTCGAGACGG
>DAIREI010000388.1:0-2257 GCA_036795675.1 Bacteroidales bacterium | reverse complement strand
AGAAAGTCCCCTTCAGGGGAATACGAAGTATCGGCGGAGCCAATTAGGGGCAATAAGCAGCTTTTGACGTATCTCCCTATTTCACTCCTCCTTCTTATTCAGCTCGGGGTAGGAGATGCGCGAATGGTAGGTCGACATCAGCTTCTCTACAAATACGTTCTTGATGTCGGTAATGTTCTTAAACGTAAGGGGGGCGTCGGCGAGCAGGCCGTCGGCAATTTGCCCATCGATGATCTTATCTACCAGGTTGCGAATCGACTCTTCGCTGTAGTCTTTCAAACTGCGCGAAGCCGCCTCTACCGAGTCTGCCATCATCAATATCGCCGTTTCTTTGGTGTCGGGGTTCATTCCTTCGTACGAGAAAGCCTCTTCGTTTACCGGCTCGTTGGGGTGTTGGTTCTTGTAAGTGTAGTAAAAATACTTGGCCTTACCCTTACCGTGATGGGTTTGAATAAACTTGATCAGCGCCTTGGGGATGCCGTGCTTCTCGGCTATTTTTACCCCGTCGGGCACGTGACCGGTAATGATTTTGGCGCTCTCTTCGGGCGAAAGCCGGTCGTGCGGACTATTTCCGTTTGTCTTATTCTCGGTGAAGTAGGCCGGGTTCTCCATTTTCCCCAAGTCGTGATACAGGGCGCCCGTACGTATCAGTTGCGGGTTGGCGCCTACCTTGGCTGCCGCCGCCGTACCCAGCATCGATACTTGCAGCGAGTGCTGGAAAGTACCCGGAGAGGTCTCCGACAGTTGCATCAGCACCGGGCGGTTGATGTCTGACAGCTCTACCAGCGTAACGTTGGAGATGTAACCAAACAATTTCTCGATAATATAAATAAAAGGGTAGGTAAACATAACAAAAATAAAGTTGATGCCGAAGTAGATGAAGGTACGCGGATCAACCTTCAGCAGGTCGCCCTCCTGATAAAGCAGGTAGGCGGTATAGGTAATGCTGTAGGCCAGCAAGATGTAGAACGCGCACTTAATCAACTCCGATCGTTGCGTTAAATCCTTTAGCACGAAGATAGAAATCATGCACACAATGGTTTGCAACAAGAAGAACTCGAAGGGTGCAGGCACAAGCAACGAGCACATCATAATGGTGATGAGCTGCGAAAACATGGCCGTGCGCGAATCGAAGAATGTACGTATCACGATAGGAATAATAGCGTAGGGAATGATGTAGACGCTAAACAGATTGTAGCTTACGGTCAATTCCGTCAACGCAGTAAATATGGTGATGAGCGATAGGATACAAACCGTATCGCGCCCGCTCCGGTAGAAGTTGGGTCGGAAGTACAGGAAGAACATCAGCAGACAAGCCATCAGGCCGCCGATAAGCAGCACTATGCCGCCCAGTACGGTAAGTTGTTTCTGCTTGCTCTCGCTGGATGCATCGTACTTTTGCTTTAGCGAGTTGAGCTTCTGGTATATGCGCGGCGTTACTATCTCGCCCCGGTCGATAATCTTTTCCCCGGCCAGCACCATGTCGGTCGAGGGCGAAACCATCTGCAAGCTGCTTTGTTTCACCTTCTCGGTAAAGGCCGCGTCGTACTTCAGGTTGGGCTTTATATCTATCTCGATACCCAGGGGCAATGCCGCTTTCAGCTTTTCGTTGGCCTGGCTTTCGGTATAAAGGTCGGCCAACTTCACCTCTTCGGCTACGCTACTGTCTTGCGACGCGATTACCATGATCGATTCATCGCCTTTCGTCTTCACCATCTTGTAGTCGTTGTCAGACATTACGCCTTGTTTATATATATCTTTCCAGGCGTTCTCGAATGCCGTTATCAACCGCTTGCGAAGCGTATTGTTCTCTACCTGTCCCTCAATGATGCTCTCTTTCTTCACCAGCTCGTCGGCGACGGTATCTATCCTATAATAATAGGTTTTTATATTCGAGGCGATGCTGTCTTGCTCGCGGCTGAGGTCGTCGGCCGATTTGTAGACCGGAAACTCAAAGGGGGCCGTAAGCAATCCGTAGTTCCAGGGGCGGTTTTCGCTGTAATCATACCGGAACTGCCTTTCGCGCGGAAAGAGCAACAGGATAATTACCGTAGCCGCTATAAAGTAAATATAAGATGGGATGTTGAATATTTTCTTGCTCATATACTCGTAATTTGGCCGAAATATAGTAATAATAGTTGAGATACAAACTAAAATACCGAAACTAAAAAGGAAGAATGACAAATTAACAATTCCATGTTAATTTACTGTTAAATCCGCCGCCGTTTTTAACACTCGACTCTAATTGTTAATGAAT
>DAIREI010000387.1:0-2282 GCA_036795675.1 Bacteroidales bacterium | reverse complement strand
CTTTTTTATACCCCGATATGCACAAAGCCGTTGAACGCTTGAATCGGGCCTTAGGGAACAAAGAAAGGATAATGATTTATGGGGATTACGATGTAGACGGAACCACGGCCGTGGCTCTGGTTTATAAGTATTTAGAACAACACAGTTGGACTTCAAACCTCGAATACTACATTCCCGACCGCTACGACGAGGGTTACGGAATATCGGAACGAGGTATCAACTACGCTAAGGAGCAAGGCGTTTCGCTTATCATTGCGCTCGATTGCGGCATTAAGGCTATCGAGAAAATTGCTTACGCCAAATCAATCGGTATCGACTTTATCGTGTGCGACCACCACATGCCCGACGATGAACTGCCGCCTGCCGTAGCCATTCTCGATGCTAAAAGACAGGACTCTACTTATCCCTACGAGCACCTTTCGGGCTGTGGCGTAGGCTTTAAGTTTATGCACGCCTTTGCCATGAGTAACGGCCTGGGTACTACCCGGCTCAATAGCCTGCTCGACCTTACCGCCGTAAGCATCGCCTCAGACATTGTGCCGATAACGGGCGAGAACCGCGTAATGGCTTATTACGGGCTTAAACAGTTGAACCAGAACCCCAGCAAGGGGCTGAAGGGGATAATTGATATTTGCGGCCTTACAGGCAAAGAAATCACTATCAGCGACATTGTATTTAAGATAGGTCCTCGCATCAATGCTTCGGGGCGGATGATGAACGGACGCGAGGCGGTAGATTTGCTGCTTTCGAAGGACTTTCAGACGGCTAAGGAGAAAAGCGAAAACATAGACCAATACAACGACGACCGTCGCGAACTGGACAAGAAAACTACCGAAGAGGCTTACCGGTTGATTGAAGAGAATCCTCAGATGATAGACGGGAAAATTATTGTAGCCTATAATAAGGAATGGCACAAAGGGGTGATAGGTATAGTGGCTTCGCGCCTGACCGAAAAGTACTATAAGCCCGCCATCGTGCTGACCGAATCCAATGGATTTATCTCCGGGTCGGCCCGTTCGGTAACCGGGTTCGACATCTACAAGGCCATAGAATCGTGCAAGGATATTCTCGAAAACTTTGGTGGGCACACCTTTGCCGCTGGCGTTACCATGCTGGAGGAGAACCTTCCCGAATTTAAGTCGCGCCTGGAAACCTTTGCCGACGAGTTTATGATTGAGGAACAGATGACACAAACCCTCGACATCGACATGGAACTGCAATTCAGCCGGATAAACGACACGCTTGTGAGCGACCTGAAGAAGATGAATCCCTTCGGGCCGGACAATCAAAAGCCGATATTCTGCACGATGAATGTACGCGATACGGGCGAGAGCAAGCTGGTAGGGAAAGACTTGGAACACATCAAGCTGGAAATGACAGACAGCTCTACCGATCGGATAATCCATGCCATCGCCTTCGGAAAACGCGAATATTACGACTATGTAAGCTCAAAGAGACCCTTTGATATTTGCTATACCATAGAAGAGAACAATTACAACAACGCCGTATCTATACAGTTGCTGATAAAAGATATACGTCCGTCGGAGCAATAATACTACCCTGCCGGGAGAATGTGCGATGAGCCAATTCCACGAAATACTGCACAGGTATTGGGGTTATAAGTCTTTCCGCTCGCTGCAGGAAGAGATCATCCAATCCGTATATGAAGGCAAAGACACGCTTGGCCTGATGCCTACGGGCGGCGGTAAGTCGCTCACCTTTCAAGTTCCTGCCATGCTGATGGAAGGGCTTTGCGTTGTAGTCACACCGCTTATCGCCCTGATGAAAGACCAGGTAGACAACCTGCGTGCGCGCGGGATAAAAGCCACTTGCGTACATTCGGGCATGAGCCGACAAGAGAACATCACTGCATTGGAGAATTGCGTCTTCGGCGATTATAAATTCCTCTATGTGTCGCCCGAACGCCTGAAGACCGAGATATTCCTCTGTCGGGTAATTCACATGAACGTATGCCTGATAGTGGTAGACGAATCGCACTGCATCTCGCAATGGGGATACGACTTCCGTCCTTCCTACCTGCGCATCGCCGATCTGCGCAGCCTGTTTCCCGAAGTTCCTATACTCGCATTAACTGCCACAGCTACAGCCGATGTGATCGACGATATTCAAGAAAAACTTCACTTCAAAGAGAAGAACGTTTTCCGCAAAAGTTTCGAGCGTGAAAACCTCTGCTATGTAATACGGAAGACCAACGATAAGATAGCCGAGATAAAACATATCCTTAAGCGGGTGCCGGGTTCGGCCATTGTGTATGTAAGAAA
>DAIREI010000386.1:0-2283 GCA_036795675.1 Bacteroidales bacterium | reverse complement strand
GCTTGGAAATAGATGTCAGGATTCTGCGCCATCCCTCTTGCAACAGGATTGTCAGGATTCAACGCCCGCTGGCGGAAAGCCTTCAAAGCTTCCTGGTTGATAAGCGGAGCCAGGTCATTGTTGCTCAAGGCCTCGATCTTTTGTATCTCGTGCGAGGTGCGGAACCCGTCGAAGAAGTGCACGAAAGGCACACGCGACTTGATGGCCGACAAGTGAGCCACAGCCGCCAAATCCATCACTTCTTGCACCGAGCCTGTTGCAAACATAGCGCAACCCGTTTGCCTTACCGCCATCACGTCTTGATGATCGCCGAAGATAGACAAAGCGTGCGAAGCCAATGCCCGCGCCGAGACGTGGTAAACCCCCGGAAGCAATTCGCCGGCCACCTTGTACATATTGGGAATCATCAGCAATAAACCTTGTGATGCCGTGAACGTAGTTGATAATGTGCCTGCCTGCAACGCGCCATGCATAGCGCCGGCGGCCCCTGCTTCCGACTGCATTTCATCTACGCGAACCGTTTCGCCGAAGATGTTCTTGCGGCCTCCTGCAGCCCATTCGTCTACATACTCCGCCATGGTAGAGGAGGGAGTAATTGGATAAATCGAGGCCGTTTCGCTGAACATGTAAGCAATATGCGCAGCCGCCTGATTTCCGTCGCAGGTTAAAAAAACCTTTTCTTTTGCCATAAAACTGAATGTGTTAATAAGATTTCTTAAATCTATGCCCTGTTAATAAGAACGCAAAGGTATGTAAAAAAGTTACAAGCAACAAGCAAAAAGTTACAAGTCGCATCCAAAATTAATCCTATCTTTGTCGGATTTATATTAATTAGGGTAAAAAGCTATGACAATATCTATCGAAAAAGATAAGCGTAAGAGCCTGTCGGTCATCTGTGTTGCTTCGTTTTTGGTGCCCTTTATGGGTTCGTCGCTCAACCTGGCTATGCCGCAAATAAGCGAGGCGTTCGACATGAAAGCGGTTACGCTTACCTGGATGGTTACGGCCTACATGATTGCCACGGCTATCTTTCAGGTTCCCTTTGCCCGGTTGGCTGATATGATAGGCCGTAAAAAGATTTTCCTTTGGGGGATACTCGGCTTCTCTATACTCACCGCCCTCTGCGGCTTTGTCACTACCGGATGGATGCTCATCAGCCTGCGCTTCCTTTCGGGGGTAGCCAGCGCCATGATAGCGGGTACGCAAATTGCTATCATCACGGCTATATTCCCGCCTGAGCAACGAGGCAAAGCGCTCGGAATCAATACCGCCGTGGTTTATGCCGCCCTTGCCGCAGGTCCTTTTGTAGGAGGATTTCTTACCCATTACCTCAGCTGGCGCAGCATCTTCTTTCTCCCGGCTGCATTAGGCATTCTTACGTTGGCATTATCGAAAATATGGTTGAAAGGTGAGTGGATGGAAGCGAGTGGCGAGAAATTCGACGGCTTCGGAGCTGTACTCTATGCCATCGGCTTGGCGGGGCTGATTTATGGATTTTCTTCGTTACCTTCCCTTGTCGGAATTATCTGCCTTGCCGTCGGGGTGTTCTCGCTCACGGGATTTGTTTTGCACGAACGCCGAAACTCCTCTCCGCTATTCAATGTGCGCCTCTTCAGCGGAAACCGGGTATTTGCCCTCTCATCAGTAGCCGCTTTGATAAATTATGCCGCAACCTCGGCTACGGCCTTTATGCTAAGTCTTTACCTGCAGTACGTACGCGGATTTAATCCCGACTATGCCGGACTAATCCTTATATCACAAGCCTGCGTGCAATCGGTCTTCTCGTTGGTAGCGGGCGAGATGTCTACGCGTATTGCTCCATCTAAGTTATCTACGCTCGGCATGTCGATTATTGTGGTGGGGCTTTGCGGATTAACTTTTCTCTCCGCCACTACGCCCATTTGGTATTTAATCGTCTTGTTGATGATGCTGGGCATGGGTTTCGGCATCTTCTCATCGCCCAATACCAACGTAATAATGGGTTCGGTAGAGAAGAAATACTACACCCAGGCCTCGGCTGTAACAGGTACCATGCGCATGACGGGGCAAGCCGTAAGCATGGGCATCGCCGGTATGGCTATCTCATTCTATGTCGGCAACCATGCCCTGGAACCGGCCCTATACCCCGATTTTCTTCGCAGCCTTAAACTCACCTTCATCATTTTCACCGTTTTATGCCTCATTGGCGTATACGCCTCAAGTGTACGAAGCAAGAAGAGAACAGGGTAGAGGTCACTTTTTAGTTAAATATTATGGCTATATAAATAATTTGTTACTAAATCA
>DAIREI010000385.1:0-2304 GCA_036795675.1 Bacteroidales bacterium | reverse complement strand
TCCCGATTATTCTTATTAAATTTGTGAATTCAAAATTCAAGATTAGTGCGCTTTGCACTCACCGGTCACCACGTGCGAAGCACGCTCACAAGGCGAAGCTTAGTTTTTCACTCTTTAACCCTGTACACCCTTTAACGGCGACACTGTACACCCTCGAACGCCGACACTGTACACCCTCGCATCCCAAGGGTCTATACCCTCAACCTCTTCTTCCCTATTTTGATTGCCCGGCAAGATTATTTCGCACGGCCGGCAAATCTATTAAGCTTGCTCCTGATAACTGTCAAGCGATTACCGCCATCGCTTTTGTTTTGTCTTTCTCCAGTTGCTCGCGCAATTCGTCTAAGTTGTTGAAGTGTATGTCTTCGCGAATAAAATCGATGAATTCGATGGTTATGGTTTCTCCGTAAATGTTTTGATTGAAGTGGAAGAGATGTACTTCCAGCCTTTTTTCGCCTGAATTAGGCAGCGTGGGGCGCAACCCGATGTAGAGCATAGCCGGGTAGGTCGTTCCCCTCACGGTAGCTTTTACGGCATATACTCCCGCTTTGGGGATGAGCTTATCGGGGTTGCCAGGCCGGATGTTGGCGGTGGGGAAGCCTATTTCGCGACCAATTTTATCGCCCTCTATTACGGTTCCTTCTATAGAATAATTGTGCGACAAGAGTTCTGCTGCGCCTTTCACGTCCCCCTCGGCCAGTTTGCTGCGGATAGTGGTGGAGTTGTACTGCTTGTTCTCGCCGTATTTCGAGGCTTGTACTACCTGCATTCCGCAGGCTTCGCCGTAGCGTTGGTAGTCCGTAAAACCATCGGTACGTCCTTTGCCGAACCGGTGATCGTGCCCCACCAAAAGGATTTTTATATGCAATTGCTTACACAGAAATTCCTCGATAAATTCTTGGGCGGTTTTATCGGCAAGCTGCGGGGTGAAAGGTAAAATGATGCCATAGTCTACCCCAAGCCCGACCAAGAGGGCCGCCTTCTCCTTAGCGCCGGTGAGCAAAGGGGGATTGTAGGTGTCGGACAATACTTTCTGCGGATGATCGGCAAAGGTGATAACGGCCGACAGCAAGCCGGCTTCGCGAGCCAAAGCATTCAACTCACCGATGAGGAAGCGATGCCCCCGATGTACCCCGTCGAAAAAACCGACGGTAGCGGCGAGGGGTTGGTTAAGGCCGGCGTTATCATTCCAATAGATCACTTCCATACTTAAATACTGTTTCTTACTTTTTTTTCTTCAAATTTACTTCGGCCGTGAAAGGAAACTTCAGGTTGGTGGCCGATGTAAGCATGGCTTCGGCAGCTCCTATCTTTAGTTTCGCTTTCAGTTTTATGGGGATACGGTTCTCGTCGTCGCTTATCCATACCTCCATCGCGTTTTTCGACTCGGAGAAAGCGTCGTCTACAACGTCTACATCAAACTTAATGGTCTTGTACTTCAAGTTCCTGTTCTTCTCCACTATTTGTTGTCCGCGGCATCTTACCACTATATCGGTATTACTTTTCCCGACAAAGGCCGATATGCGGAAGGTATCGCCCAGCGATAGCTTTTCGTAGTCGATGGTACGGATAAAGAGGAATAAACTGGTCATGTCGTAGGCCTTGTTGCTACTCTCGTGTATGGTATCGAGCGCAATTTTTCCACTTCCTTTTGTGCGGATAATGTGTCCTTTCGAGTAGCGCTCGCCAAAGGAGAGGAAGTTGAGGTTCTCGGTATATCGGGTAGAACCTTCGTTTACGCTTCGCCTGTTGTGCAGCGGCTGCAAGTTCTCTTTGCTGATGTGGGAGGTCATGGTATCCCTCACCTCATATATCCCGTCGAAAAACGACGTGGTTTTTATATCCAGCGAGGCTTTGTAGGTGGGATTGCCCTGATAGTTGGAGTCGTTAATCTTCAATCCGGCATAAGCTGCTTTCATCATCACCAGCCCGTATTTATACTTTACTTCAAATTTGAGGTGCTCGCCGTTCTTAAACGGCACTTCGGGGTTTTGCGCTTTTGCCGATAGCGTAATAAAAGCAAAAAGCAAGATAAGCCACGCCGCCCTATAAGCGCAGGCGATTACCGCCTCCCGCCGTACTGCGACCTCTGCTGCCTCCTGGTGTATTGCGATTCCCGTCTTGTTGTTTGTTTGTGTTCTCTTCATCGCTCTTTTTCGGCTGTTTTACAGTTGGTTTATTCTTTGTTATTTCCAGCGGTTTCTGTTTTTCGACAGGGATGGCGTGAATGTTCCAATTATGTTCTATCTCGCCGTACTGCCGTATCTCGAAGAAACTCTCAAAATAATAAACGGGTTCGGGCTG
>DAIREI010000384.1:0-2311 GCA_036795675.1 Bacteroidales bacterium | reverse complement strand
GGTTAATTTCCAAATCGGCGGCTACAATTTTTACTTGAAGTCTGTTTCCTCCCTTTCTCAACGCCACGGCCGACGGTTGCAAATCGTGAGACGACGCATAATCGACATAGCCGGTAACGATACCATAATAGTTGGTTTGCGCGGCACAATTTACCTGAATAGGCACGAGTAATAGTTCCAACTCTTGGTCGGGAGCCTCGTCGATGGCTTTCTGCACAATGTTGGAGATATTGGAATAGGTATAGGAGTTATTGGCTGAGCTAAAGGATGTAGCGTAGCTTGTGCGCGAGTCGGCTATAGTTTGACTCTCGAAGAAGTTCTTTATCGAATCTTGAGGTATCAGAAGAAGGCGGGGCTTCACCAGCGGGTCGGGCGTGTTGCTTTCTATGCCGGGGTAGGATAGGGCGTACTCCCATTCGCTTGGTTCGTAGGTGTTAATCACCAGCTCTACGCTGCTAAGCTTCTTCTTGCCCAGTTTTTCTATTATTTCGGGTATGGGGATGCTTATTTGGCTGTATACGCTGCCGGGGGCTTTGATATACATCACCGAATCTACATCTACCAATAAATGTTCGTCGTGCTTGTTCTCAAAAGTGTTGACCAGCGTTACCTCTTTGGTAGTCATATACGAGGCGTAGCCCATCCCGATGCTGTCTTTTGCTACTCCCAAGGTGTCAAGTACAGTATAGTGGCGGGTATAATAGCTTACGATACGTGTTCTCTCTACATCCAGGATATTGCCCGTGCCGAATGTCGACTCGAAATAATTGCCGGGGAATAGTTCTACAAAGCGGTCTCTTTTGTTTATATTGGTTGAGTTCTTATTGGTAAGTACGTCGTCTGCTATCACTTTCTCAAACAAATCTTGTCCTATCTTGCGGGGCAGCCATACGGTAAGTTGCTTGTAGTAATAACCTGCGTTGGCATTGTTTACCGAATCGGATACGATAAGGTTACGGGCGGTATAGGTTTGTTTGCCCCAGGGGTTGCCGAAGTCTACAATATCTTTGGTTACCTTATTGGTATAATAATTTTTCTCTAAGTTATCTTTCAGCGGGTACACGGTTACTTCCATCGGGGTAAGCGAGTCGCCGGTATAGGTGAAGTAATAGAGGTCTAAGCGTACGGAGTCAATCTCAAAGCCTCTTTCACGACTCACCATACTGTCTAATTCGAAGAGTAGCGAGGGAAAGTACTGGCACATGTAGCCCGACTTTATTTCGCCGTACTCGTTGTCGTAAAACTTACCGAGGTAGCCGATGTTCGATTTGGCATAGATAGAATCGAGCGTTACGGTTTTACCCGTCAAATTAAAAGTGGTGTCTTTTACAACGATAAAGTCGTCGCCCGGACGCATTCCCATGCCTACGGTGTCTAATGCGCTGTCTTCACAAGCGAAGTAAAGTGTGCCTATTAAAAAGATGAATAAAAACAGTTTAGTCTTCATAGCGATAAATTAGCTGAGTATTGAATTATAAAACTCGTCGAATGCATTGATATAATCTTCTTCTTTCTGGTAATCCAAGAAACGGATTCCTTCTTTATTTATTGCGTAATCCCTCACATTGGCATTGATTGACGGGCTGCCTTGAATTACCCCGTCGGAATAGTCGATGGCCAGTTGGCTCAACAATTGAAAGTCGGCCTTGTTCTTTATCGGCTTTAAGTCATTTTGACTAACGCCCTCTATCTTTGCCTTCTTCGCGAAGTTGCCGTTAAATTCGGTTTTGAAGTCGTCGTCGTAGATGGAATATACTACCTTCGAGTTTTTGAAGAAAGGGTCTGATTTGTAATGCTTTTTAATGTAAAGCGGCGCCAAAGACGTCATCCAGCCATGGCAGTGAATAAGGTCGGGCGTCCATCTTAGTTTCTTTACGGTCTCCATTACGCCTCGCACATAGAAGATGCTGCGCTCGTCGTTGTCTTCAAACTCTACGCCGTTATCATCGTGAAGCAGGTGTTTACGTTGGAAAAAGTCATCGTTGTCGATGAAATAGATTTGCATCCGCGCCGATTGGATGGAGGCAACTTTAATAATGAGCGGGTGGTCGGTGTCGTCGATAATAAGGTTCATTCCCGACAGACGTATTACTTCGTGCAATTGGTTCCTTCTTTCGTTTATTACGCCAAACTTGGGCATAAACGTCCGTATCTCTTTGCCTTTTTCGTGAATTCCCTGAGGAAGTTTTCGGGCAATAACAGACATTTCCGTTTCGGCTACGTAAGGGGCAATTTCAGTTGTAATAAATAGGATTTTCTTTGCAGGCATTCTGTGATCTTTAATCAAAATAGATTTCGCTGCAAAGATAAT
>DAIREI010000383.1:0-2314 GCA_036795675.1 Bacteroidales bacterium | reverse complement strand
GCAAAAAAGATTTGTTTAAACGGTACACATCATATATCATAATATAATAACAAATACATAATTAAAAAGTACAATGGCAAATTTAGACTTAAGCAAGTACGGCATTAGCGGCGATTATGAGATTATTCATAACCCCACCTATCAAGAGCTTTTCGTTGCCGAAACCGACCCCAATAACCAGGGTTTCGAGCGCGGAGTAGTCAGCAACACCGGCGCGGTATCGGTAGATACGGGCGTTTTTACCGGACGTTCTCCTAAAGACAAATACTTCGTTAAAGACGAAATAACCGATGCTCACATGTGGTGGGACGGCACCATCAACCGCCCCATTAACAACGAGGTTTGGGATCACTGTAAGAATTTGGTAACCAACCAACTCGGCACAAACAAGAAACTTTATGTGGTTGATTGCTTCTGCGGAACCAACGAAGATACCCGCATGAAAGTGCGCTTCGTAATGGAAGTGGCCTGGCAGGCGCACTTCGTGACTAATATGTTTATCCGTCCTTCATTATACGACTTGGCCAACTTCGGCGAACCCGATTTCGTGGTGCTCAACGGCTCGAAAGTTACTAACCCCAAATGGAAAGAACAGGGACTGAACTCCGATGTTTTCGTACTCTTCAACCTCTCGCAACGCACGGCTGTTATCGGCGGCACCTGGTACGGTGGCGAAATGAAGAAAGGTATCTTTTCGTTGATGAACTTCTACCTTCCTTTGAAAGGCATCGCCTCCATGCACTGCTCGGCCAACGTGGGCGAAGCGGGCGATGTGGCTATCTTCTTCGGCCTATCGGGTACAGGTAAGACCACCCTATCGGCCGACCCGAAACGCTACCTCATCGGCGATGACGAACATGGCTGGGACGATAAGGGCGTATTCAACTACGAAGGCGGATGCTACGCCAAGGTGGTGGACCTGAGCGAAGAGAACGAGCCGGACATCTGGCGCGCTATTCGTCGCGATGCATTGCTCGAGAATGTAACGGTAGAAGCCGACGGCACTCCCAACTACGCCAAGGCTGCTTCGAAGACCGAAAACACCCGCGTATCGTATCCCATCTATTTCATCAATAAGATTGTGCTTCCCTCGCGTGCAGGACATGCCAGCAAGATTATCTACCTCAGTGCCGATGCTTTCGGCGTATTGCCTCCCGTATCTATATTGGATGAGAAATCGGCTCAATACCACTTTCTCTGCGGCTATACCTCTAAGTTGGCCGGAACTGAGCGTGGCATTACCGAGCCTGTGCCCTCTTTCTCTCCCGCTTTCGGTGAAGCTTTCCTTACGCTTCACCCCACCGTGTATGCCGGTGTGTTGGCCGAGAAGATGAAGAAACACGATGCCAAGGCCTATTTAGTAAATACAGGTTGGAACGGCACTGGCAAGCGCATCTCTATCAAAGATACCCGCGCCATTATCGATGCCATCATCGACGGCTCCATAGAGAAGGCCGAAAAGATACATATCCCCATCCTCAACCTCTATGCTCCCAAAGCATTGCCCAACGTATCGAGCGGCATCCTCGACCCGCGCGACACCTACGGCCAAGTATCGGAATGGGAAGAGAAAGCCAAATCGTTGGCCGCTAAGTATATCAAGAACTTCGAGCAATATACCGACACCGAAGCCGGCCGCGCCCTGATACTATCGGGACCACAGCTGTAAGCAAAGATATTAGATGAATAATAGTAAAAGCCGTCTCATTGCGAGGCGGCTTTTGTGTTAATGGACGATTTTGCACTATCATAGTGCAATTATTAAAGAAAATTGCACTCAAGGAGTGCAAGAAACGGATTGAATAAATAATTGTGAATCCGTTATTTCTTTCTTTTTTATTGATGATAGAAAAAGCATTCAGTTTCATTTTTACGAGGTGTGTCAAAACTATTTTAAGGCTTATTTCTTCGAATACCTATCTGAGATTAAATTCAAATATTGGATTCTATAGAAGATAAATTTAGTTTTGACATACCCTCGTTATCGAGTATATTGAATTATTTCAAGATAACTGCTTTTTTAGTTATTTATCGGACAATTTCCAATAAGGTAGAACAATCAATAATTATACTCGACATCCAAGTACAATAGCTAACTCAAGCTATATACCAATCCCCACATCCTACATAAGTCTTTGTTTCTGAACACAAGTAACATGTTTGTTCCGGACTTGGATCTTTCAGGCCTTCAGCGCAATTTCTACTAGGTAAAATAGGATCACACTGTTCATGCATCTGAGCAATTGTTGCAGGTCTCGGTTTAGTAGGTACTGCTCCTCCTAATGCATTACTCATTTGCGAATTACTAAGAGAT
>DAIREI010000382.1:0-2322 GCA_036795675.1 Bacteroidales bacterium | reverse complement strand
TAATTATGGAATATATATATAAGAATAAAATACTCATACTCCTGCTCTGGATTGCAGCGGGAAGTCTAATCTTCACTTCGTGTGATGAGTGGACGGAAGATGAGAGCGTTACTATCAATCAGCCGGCTAACCCCGATTATGATGCTTACCTCAGCTACCTGAGGGAGTACAAAAACTCCGATCATAAATGGGTGTACGCTTGGTTTGACAACAGCGAAAAGGCGCCTTTCAGTCGCGGACAGCACATGTACGACGTCCCGGATAGTGTAGACGTAGTCTGCCTGATGTACCCCGAAGAACTGGCTCCTTTCGAAACCGAAGAGATGGCTATGCTCCAGCATAATAAGGGAACGAAGGTGGTCTATTCCATCAGCTACGATGTGATAAAGAAAGACTACGACCAAATGGTGAAAGAAGAGGCAGAAGTCAATCCGGCATACGTTGCTCCCTTGTTCTCCGCCTATTTGGTAGAGAATGTAAAGACACTGCTCATGCTGTCGGAATCGTACAATTACGATGGTATTATCGTGGGCTACAACGGACAAAGCACCGCTTACATGAGTGAGGAAGAGAAGGAGGCTTATCTGGCCAATCAATCGGTCTTTATCAATCAGGTTACATCGTGGTATGGCAACAACTCCGGCAAGATGCTGGTGTTTGAGGGCAACCCGCAATTCTTGAGCGATAACTCCATCCTCTCGTCGTGCAAGCACATTATATTGAATACGCTAAGTGCAGCTTATGCCAATGAACTGTCCGTCTATGCACAGGAGGCCATAGTACAAGGCATGCCTATCGACCGCTTTATCGTGTCGGTGAATGCCACTTCTATTGACCCGGCCGACAAGAATACCGGATACTATGGCGAAGACCGGGCTACTATAGAGGCGGCCTATTGGGTTACTGAGAAAGCAGAGGGCTACACCAAGGCGGGCTTAGGTATTTATAATATTCAGAACGACTATTATAATATAGCTGAGGTGTATCAATATGCGAAAGAATCGATTAATATTATGAATCCGGCACCGGTAAACTAAGCAATTATGAAACAGAAAATAATTTATATAATTACAACGGCCTTGCTTGCAACGGCATTTTGGAGTTGCGAAGAAAGCGCCGAATCATTCGATAACCATATTTTTATCGATGCAACCGCCAAGGTGGGAACCATACTCATGCAAGGCAACGATAGCGATCAGGCAAGCTTTCAGGTAGTAATGCCCAAGCCCGAAACCTATGATGTGAAGTTCGCCATCAGGGCAGAAGCGGGAATGTTGGCTACATACAATGAAGCTTATTACGACGATGCCATAGCGCTTCCGGCAGAAAACTACATTATCGAGAATACCGAAGCTGTGATTAATGCAGGTACCGTACGCTCGTCGGATATTCAGGTTATCTTTACCGGATTGTCCGAACTGGATAGGCAGCAAAAGTATGTGCTCCCGGTGTCTATAGCCAATGCCGACGTAAATGTGTTGGAAAGCGGACGCACCATCTATTACCTGATAAAAGGTGCCGCCCTTATCAATGTGGTGGGCGACTTGGAAGAGAACAATGTGTATGTGGATTGGGCAGACGCGAGCGACTTCAGAGCAATGCGGCAGTTCACATCCGAGGCACTGGTCTATGTCCGCAACTTCGACCGCATGTTGACTACCGTAATGGGTATCGAAGGCAAGTTCTTGATTCGTATCGGTGACGCGGGTATTCCTTCCAACCAGTTGCAGGTTGCTACGTCTAACGGCAACTACTCGTCGGAAGACTTGCTTATCCCGATGAACGAATGGGTACACATTGCCGTGGCTTACGATGCCGACGCTACTTCTATTGATGTTTATATCAACGGACGGAATATATACTCTACCACTTCGGCCAATGTAGGCACGGTAGACTGGGGTATTCCTCATTCCGACGAATCGGGAGGGCAAGACCGTTGCTTCTGGATTGGTTATGCTTATGATAACAACCGCTACCTGGCGGGCTTGATAAGCGAATGTCGCGTGTGGAATAGGGTGTTGACTTCGTCTGAAATCAACGAGGCCAACCATTTCTATT
Organism: Bacteroidales bacterium; assembly: GCA_036795675.1. GTDB lineage: Bacteria > Bacteroidota > Bacteroidia > Bacteroidales > Azobacteroidaceae > Azobacteroides. Next base: position 264 of record DAIREI010000382.1, on the reverse strand, counting down.
ATGTAGACCCCGATGCAGACGGATTGATTGCTTATTGGAAGTTTAACGATGGCGGCGGCAACACGGTAACAGACCATTCGGCTAAGGGTAACCATGCCACGGCATCCAATCCTTTGATATGGGCAGATGTGGAACTTCCTATTGAAGAATAATAAAAATAATGAAATTATGAAGAACAAACATATTAAATATTATTTGCCGGTCATGGCGTTTATCTTTTCCTGCTTATGTTTTACAAGTTGCGAAGAACAGATAGACTTAGAC
>DAIREI010000381.1:0-2322 GCA_036795675.1 Bacteroidales bacterium | reverse complement strand
GAGAGAGAATAATAATTGAAGAGTAGAGACACAATGCATTGCGTCTCTACTTATTTATATATCAGAACGTATAGCCTACGCCAAGATAGAATTGATTGCGCTTAAGCGTCATATCATCGGCTGCGTCGCCTGTCATTTTATTAAGCAAGCCCCAGTCGTATCCCTCTTTAATGGTTACTCTGTCGAAGAGTATTATGCCCAAACCGAAGCCCACTTGCACATCGAAGCGTGAGAGTTTCATGTCAATCTCTTCAGGCACGTCTTCAAGCAAATCTTCCATCCCTTTGGGGACAGAAACATCAACTTTTCCATTATACATATTATAAGTGACACTTGCACTAATACTCTGATTATCGGCTGTCACCGTCACTTCTTCTTTCATTTTCGAAGATAAACCCATCACCAATTTCGGGCCGGCATAAGCAAAGATTTTCACGCTATTGGCCACCGGATAGGTGTAAGCCAAGCGGATGGGCACATCGAGGTAATGCTCTTTATGACCGACTTTTTCTTTTACTTCCACTCCCGATTGCTGATAATAATTATCTTCACTTTTACCTAAGTATGAATAATGCAATCCGGTGTTTATGGATAAGCCCATAGCAAGTCCGAAGTTGTAAGTCACGCCCAGCCTGAATCCGCCATAGGTTTCATCACTATTTTCACCATCCACAGATGATTTATAAGGTGAGCTGAGAATCCCGGCTTCTACGCCTACTTGAGCATTAACACTGAATGAGATGAGAGTGAGCATAGACAGGATAGCCCATACTTTGATAGTTCTTTTCATTTTCTTTTTTGGTTTTTAAGTTAGTAATTCTTATAATTTTTACGAACGCAAATATAGTATTATTCTAATGAAATCCATCAACTATTTTATCTAAAAAAGAAGCTGCCCCATAATGAGACAGCCTCTTCACACTTAATTACACTATCTATTACTTTATCTTTTAATGAGTTTCTTAGATACGCCGTCTACATTGAGCAAGTAAACTCCGTCTTCAAAACCCGATATATCCATGTTATACTCTTGCCGGTTAATGCCGGTGACTTCATACAATAGTTTGCCGGTAATGTCAAACAATTGTACTCTATTTATGGCTTGCTCGTTTGTAATCGTCACATTTCCTTTTGTCGGGTTGGGATAAGCGCTTAGTTTGCTCTGTGCGACTGCATCAATGGAGTCGAATGATATCATGACATCAATGCACTTTTCTTCTACCGCATCGCAAGTATCGTAAACGGGAACGACACAGTAGTTGTACTCAACATTAATTTCCACTTCTGTATCCGTATAGCTCTTTTCCGTTATATTATCAATCAACTCACCATCTTTCAAGATATTGAAACTAGGCAAACCCCAACTGCTGCGCACGGTGACTTCGTCTAGCTTGAACGACCAGAAATTGTATGAATTGTAATGCCTGAAAGCGATATACACGTCTCCGCTGTAGGCGCTGAGGTCGATGCTCCGGAACACCCAATCGGTGTTAGTCAGATTGAGACTTTCATCGAAGATGCGTGTGAAGTCGCTGAATTCCGTTCCTGTGGTTGAGATGAATACGCCGTAATGGTCGCCGGGATAGTTGTCATTCATAATGGCAACATAGTATTCCAACGTTTCTGTCCCTTTCAGGTGGATCTTGGGCATAATCAGCCAGTTGTCCGGGTCGACAGGGAATGCCACTCCGCTGCCGAAGTCGGCAAATGAGCGCGACCACACACAGTTGCCTTCTTTCCCTTCATCTTCCAAGTAGAGCCAAGGATCGTTGTCATCGTCATTATTCAGGTTCAACCAGCTTTCGGGTATCTTGTTTTCAAATCCCTCGTGGAACAATACTTCGGAGAAGGGCTCTTCACCAACGAAATCCCACTCTATGGTGATTGAATTCTCTGTGACTGAACTTGTCAGGTCGATAACCGGCTCGCAATACTCAATCCTGATTTGATTAGAATAAGCGATTACTGATGTCTCGCAACCCTTTTCGTAGTTGGCCGCCACGCCATAGTAGTTGTTACCGGGTGTGGCTTCGGTATCTGTATATTCCGTTTCATCAGCATTGCCAATCAATTCATCGTTGCGGTAGATGGAATAATCTTTCAGGTTGATGGCCGTGGGGGCAGTCCAAGTAATCTTGGCAGAGGCGGCTCCTGTGCGTTCGGCAACGACATCGGTTACCGGGTCGCACAATTCGATTACATCAATGATGATATCAGTTGGCTCGGAGGCTTGGCAGCTCTCCTTATTATATAGGACAACTACGCTATACTTATGTTCGCCACCTGCGGTTTCTTCCCTATAAGAAGTCTCTTCTATTTTTT
>DAIREI010000380.1:0-2323 GCA_036795675.1 Bacteroidales bacterium | reverse complement strand
CTCTGATGGCTCAGGGAACACAAACGATTGCTTATATCAATTCGGCTGAGATCATTACGGCTATGCCCGAATATACCGAAATGCAAAACAAATTGCAAGCAGAACAGGCAGCCATAGAAAAAGAAATGCAGACCTTGCAAGATGAATATACCAAAAAGTATCAGGCTTTTATGGATGAAGCCGAAGGCATGGTAGAAACCATCCGTACGAGAAGAATGCAAGAACTCGGCGACTTGGAAGAAAGGGCGCAAACTTTTGCCCAACAATCGCAACAACAATTTGTTCAACTGCAACAATCGTTGTTCATGCCTATCCACGAAAAGGTACAAGCTGCTTTGAAAGCCGTGGGCGACAGCAACAACTACGCTTACATTCTCGATATTGGTGCACAAGGAGGAACGATAGTGTATGTTAATCCCAACACTGTTGATGCAACTCCTTTGGTTAAAAAACAATTAGGAATACAATAAAACACCCCATAGGAATATTCGACTCCGGCTACGGAGGACTGACTATCCTGAAAGAAATCCGTAAGTTATTGCCCAAATACGATTACTTGTATTTGGGCGATAATGCACGTTCACCCTACGGTACCCGCTCGTTCGATGCGGTTTACCACTTCACCTTGCAAGCCGTAAAATACCTCTTCAACGAAGGCTGCCCGCTTATCATCCTGGCTTGCAACACGGCCTCGGCCAAAGCCTTGCGTACTATCCAGCAAAACGACCTGCCACACATCGATCCCCACAAGCGCGTATTAGGCGTTATCCGTCCCACGGCTGAAGCGGTGGGCGAGATTACACAAACAAGACATGTAGGAGTATTAGGTACACCCGGCACCATCATCTCCCAATCCTACCCTCTGGAAATAGAGAAATTTCACCCCGACATCACCGTTACCGGTGAGGCTTGCCCCATGTGGGTGCCCTTGGTGGAGAATAAAGAATACGACAAAGAAGGCGCCGATTACTTTGTGAAGCAACACATTGATGCGTTGTTGGATAAAGATCCCGAGATTGATACCGTAATCCTCGGTTGTACCCATTATCCTTTATTAATAGATAAAATAAAACAATACCTGCCCGATAATATTACCATTATCTCGCAGGGGCAGTATGTAGCCGAATCGTTGGAAGATTACCTGAGCCGTCACCCCGAAATAGACGGTAAGTGTTCGACGGGGGCGACTGTCCGTTTCCTTACTACCGACTCGGCCGATAATTTCTCATCCATGGCTTCGCTGTTCTTCGAAGAACCTGTGCATGCCGAAAAGATTACGTTGGAATAATTAATAAGTGATAAATATAAAAATAAACAAGTTGCGATGCAGCGCATCGATATCTTAGTAGCCGTGGATGTAAGTCCACGGATAGAAATGACAAGCGAGAGAGAAGTCGCGGAACGACGACATCTTGATTTAAGATATCGTGGCTATGGCCACTCTGCTTTTGAAATGCGCTCTATTCCGTGGACTTACGTCCACGTCTACTAAGGTTTTGATGCTAACGCATCTCTTTGGCGAAGAAAAACATGCTCTCTGATAAACAAAAGCAATATATAGAAGAACACCTTACCGACGATGTCCGGCAATTGGCCTTGTCGGGAACGGATAAATTCCTGTTGAATCAAATCGCCGGCCGGCAGAAGATACGGCATAAGATCCCCTCGTGGTACGAGCGCGATGATTTACTATTCCCGCCCGCCTTATCGTTGGAACAATCTTCTTCCGAACTTACCGCCCGCTATAAATCGACCTTAATCAAAGGCAAAACCTTGGTCGACCTTACCGGGGGCTTTGGTGTGGATTCGGTCTTCCTATCTTCTTCTTTTTCGCAAACCATTTATGTAGAGAAACAAGAAGCATTGGCAGAGACAGCGCAACATAATTTCAAAGCTTTGGGTCTTCCTATCCAAGTAGTCAATGCCGATGCCGTAGCTTATTTGGACGAAATGTCGCCCATTGATTGTATCTATATCGATCCTTCGCGCCGCTCCGGGAAAGGCTTGAAAGTGGTACGGATAGAAGACTGCGAACCCGATGTAGCGGCTTTACAGGGTAAGCTATTGAGCAAGGCGGATAAAGTGTTGATTAAACTCTCGCCCATGCTCGATATTAAAGCGGCATTGAACGCTCTTACATCCACTAACCAAGTGCATGTGGTAAGTGTGGACAACGAGTGCAAAGAGCTACTTTTCCTGCTAACAAAAGAACCAACGAAAGAGCCGCGGATTGTTGCCCTCAATTATGATAAATCAATCCCTCGAGAAGTTATATCGTTTTATTATCCCGATGAGAGGAATACAAGCCCGCTGTGGGTCGATA
>DAIREI010000379.1:0-2328 GCA_036795675.1 Bacteroidales bacterium | reverse complement strand
CTTTCTTTGATTCCATAAACTTTTGTGTACTTTAAATTTTTAGATAACTATTAGATATTAATTAATACTCATGTACAATTTTCCAATAATACGTGCAAATATAGAAAAAAAATAAATACCAAAGGATATAATCGAATAAAACACTCTCTTTTTGATAAAAATTAACGTGAATGAACGCACTTTGTTTCTGAACAATCGCACAGCCTTTGTTGTTCCTTTAGCAGAGTACAAACCATTAAACAGATTTTATTATGGCCGAAATAGACGAAACCATATACGGACCGGACAGAATGATTGATTCTACCGAGAACAATGAATACATGGAAGGCTTCCGCGATGAAACCCTGATAGAGGAAAACATCGTAGACATCAACATTCCCGAAGATGATGAAGACACCAATTGGCAACGCGAAGCCAACGAAATAGAACGCCCGCTGTACAACGAGACGGGGCTGAGAGAGGATATTTAGAACTAAGAACTAAGAGTGGAGAACTAAAAGTTGCAAGCCGAAGGCTTGTAGTTACTTAGCGCAGGGTTTCAACCCTGCGTAGAAGACGATGTCAAGCTAATTAAGTCCTGAAAGGACGCTATATATACCATTCTTATCCTTAAGTTATTACAAGCCTTCGGCTTCGCTTCGCGCAACTCTTCACTCTTAGTTCTTATCTCTTCACTCTTTAAAGTGTCCCACCGTCTGCGTCAGTATCGGCATTTCGTTCTCTGCCAATTGCAGCGCTTCCCTTACCTCATCGTCGTTGAACATACCGCGCACTACGGTGGCCAAACCGGCTGAGGCACAATAGAGGTAAACGTTTTGCGAAATATAGCCGCAGTCGGCTCCTACAGTTCGTTCGTTGGCTTTGTCGCTATCGGCTACATACACCAGATTGAGCGGCGCAACTGCAACAAAATCCTGCGTTCCCGTCTTGGCGCGGAAGTCGCCCTTTACTTTCTCGATCAGTTTGTTTTCTTTCGCATCATACACATACACCCCCGATTCCATTACGACGTAAATGATAAACTCTTGGCGGTTGTTGGCCGAGGGGGCAGTTCTTTTGTCGTCGCGGTTGAAACCGTAGGCTGCCCAAAGCAGGTCGGAGAGGGTTTGCTCAGAGAGTTTCTGCTCTGAAAACTCGCGAGAAGATTGGCGTTCGTTCAATGCCTCCATCAACGGTTTGCCTCCCGTCTTAACCGGAGACGGCAAGGCGATATCCTGTGCGGAACAGGACAAACCAAAGGCTGTCAACAATAATAATAGAATGAATTTGTTCATGATTAGCATGTTTCTTAGGATTATACGGAGCAAAAATACAAAAATAATCGTACTTTTGCGGCTGTATGAAGCATTATCTAACACTCATTTTATTATTCTTCTTTACTGTTCTTGCTTCCCACGGCCAAGAGCAGGTAAAAATAAGCCTGCTTACGGTTGAGCCTCGTTCCAACGAGGTATATACCATCTTCGGGCATACGGCCTTGCGGGTAGTGGATACAGAGAGCAACCGGGATGTGGTCTTCAATTGGGGAACCTTCAATTTCTCGGAATCCAACTTTATTTATCGTTTTATGAGAGGCGAAACAGACTACCGCCTCAGCGTGTATGACTACGGACTTTTCTACTTGGAATATTATAGCAGTGGTTCTACAGTAATAGAGCAGGAGTTGAATTTCACAGACCGGCAGAAACGGGAGGTGCTGAATATGCTGAATATTAATATGCAGCCCGAAAACCTCATCTACCGCTACAACTTCCTCTTCGACAACTGCACCACCCGCGTAAGGGATATTATCCAGAAAGCCTGCGACGATGATTTGCAATATAATATGGTACAAGAAGGAGTGACCTTCCGCGACCTGATTCATTCCTGTACCGAACCCTATCCCTGGCTCTCATTCGGCATCGACCTGATAATAGGCAACGGCGCCGATTCGCTCATTCACCTGCAACAGGAAATGTTCCTGCCCGAAAAGCTGATGCTCGCTATGGATAATGCCTACACCACGTCGGCGGGTGGCGAAAGGGTACCTGTTGTGGCGTCGCGTACCGTACTGATGCAATCCGATTCTAAAAGCCCCAAGCATTACTTTTGGGATTCACCTTTAATAATAGGAATAATTATCTGTTGTTTATTCCTTATATTAATATATATAGGAGTAAAAAAGAAAATAACCTGGCGCGTGCCTTTTGCTTTGCTTTTCTTTACGGCATCGGTTGGCGGATGCATTGTCTTCTTTTTGGTTTTCTTTTCCATCCATCCTTGCGTAAGCCCCAATTGGAACCTCCTGTGGCTGCACCCGCTCCACCTGATTGCGGTGACAGGATTCTT
>DAIREI010000378.1:0-2332 GCA_036795675.1 Bacteroidales bacterium | reverse complement strand
AATACAACTTTTTCGGGGAGATAGAAACATCGCTTTTTTTCATGCGTTTGCCCTGATAAATAATGCTAATTATGAGAAGATAATGAACAGAATCATTATCTTTGCGACCGTTAAATACCCGAATATGCGAAAACACATTTCTATTCTCATCGCTCTTCTCGGCGCACTTATTTTGCTGCCGACCTGCAATAGTTCCGAATCTATTCAGGAAAAGTTAAGGAAACAACAACGAGCCATTGATAAATACATGGACATGAACGGGTTGGTAACCCTTTCCAAGTTCCCGGCCGATACGGTCTTTAAGGCAAACGAATACTACAAAACAGGCGACGGCCTCTACATCAATATAGCAAACAAAGGCAACCGTAATAAACCTCAGCCGGGTTGCGACGTTACCGTGCGCTTTTCCTCTTGCTTCGATGTGCAGACGTTTGTTGAAGGCGACGAAGAAGATGCAACCTATATCCCCAGCGAATTGGTGTTGCCCTTCGAGTTCAAGTACGGAATAAGCAGCAGCTACTCAGGTTACGCCTGCGACGGCTGGGCCTATGCCTTGTCATACGTTGGCGAAGGTGCCATCGTCAACCTGATTGTACCCTCAAAGCTCACCAATCCTTCCATTCAAAGCCTGTACCGCGCTATATGCTTCAAAGATCTTGAATTCACTTATTTCAGTTCCTACGCACAATGACGTTAATAAAATCCATATCCGGCATTCGTGGTACGATTGGCGGACAAGTCGGCGATGCATTAACCCCGGTTGATGTTGTCAAGTTCACTGCGGCTTATGCTACGCTTATCGGCCGGAAAAATAACCCCTCCAAGACTATTGTAGTGGGGCGCGATGCCCGCATTTCGGGCGAAATGGTGCTCAATCTTGTAACAGGCACCCTCATGGGCATGGGCTTTGATGTAGTAGATATAGGCCTCGCCACCACGCCCACTACCGAGTTGGCCGTAGCCTGGGAGAAGGCTGCCGGAGGCATCATCCTCACAGCCAGCCATAACCCCAAGCAATGGAACGCCCTGAAGTTGTTGAACGAAAAAGGCGAGTTCCTCAGCGCAGCCGAGGGGGCAGAGATACTTCTCCTTGCCGAAGCCGACGATTTCACCTTTGCCCAGGTAGACGCATTGGGCAAGGTGAGAACCGATAACACTTACAATCAAAAGCATATAGACCACGTCCTTTCGCTCGCGTTGGTAGATGCCGAAGCCATCCGCAAGGCAGATTTCACGGTGGCCATCGATGCCGTAAACTCCGTAGGCGGTATTATCATTCCCCAACTGCTTAAAGTATTGGGCATAAAAGAGGTAATAGAGTTGAACACCGAGCCTACGGGCATATTCGCTCACAACCCCGAGCCGTTGCCTCAACACCTTACCGAGATTGCCGAGGTGATGAAGACCCGCAAGGCCGACGTAGGCTTTGTAGTCGACCCCGACGTAGACCGCTTGGCCATCATCACAGAGCAAGGCCGGATGTTCGGCGAAGAGTACACCCTCGTTTCCGTAGCCGATTACGTCCTTGGCCATACCCCCGGAAACACCGTATCCAATATGAGTTCAACGCGTGCCCTGCGCGATATTACCGAGAAGCACGGGGCCGGCTATATCGCATCGGCAGTAGGCGAGGTAAACGTGGTAGAGATGATGAAGAAGACCAACGCCGTTATCGGCGGCGAAGGCAACGGCGGAATCATCTATCCTGCATCGCATTACGGCCGCGACGCGCTGGTAGGCATAGGCCTTTTCCTTACCCAGCTCGCCCAATCGGGCAAGACCGTGAGTGAGCTTCGCGCCCAATATCCCGCCTATTACATGGCCAAAGAGCGCCTCGACCTTACGCCCGAAACCGACATCGATGCACTGCTCCACTCCCTTAAAAAGAGGTTTGCCGGGCATCCCATCAACGACATCGACGGCGTAAAAGTCGATTTCCCCGACCGCTGGGTACACTTCCGCAAATCAAACACCGAGGCCATTATCCGCATCTACACCGAAGCGCCCACCCAAGCCGGGGCCGAAGAATTGGCAAGCTCCATCCTCAGCGATTTGAAGCCCTGAGCATTTAGCGTTAAGAGTTTAATGTTAAATGTTAAACTCTTAGTCCTTACCTATTCACTCTCAGTTCCCTTTGGGCGTTTCCCTACGCGCCGATACACGCCCACGATAAGGGCAAACTAATAAGCCGAAGGCTTAAAATAACTTAGGATAGGGTTTTAACCCTATCAGAACAAACCACATTCTCCTCACATCCGCCCTGAAAGGGCGGAGTAGAAGAGTGATGTTTATATAATCCTTTCAGGATAATCAAATGAGAGAGAAATCATCT
>DAIREI010000377.1:0-2333 GCA_036795675.1 Bacteroidales bacterium | reverse complement strand
CCAGATACAATTCCTCAACGAGAATCCCAATAATGCCGTAGCGGCATGCATTCTTCAGCAAATTTCCTATTATCTTACAACAGAAGAATTGGATGAACAACTGAACAAGTTCGATGCTGCTAATAGCCAACTGTATAGCGTTATCATGCTTCGTGAATACGTAGAAACGCAGAAAAAGACGGCCGTAGGACAACCGTTTGTTGATATTAAACTTTCCGATACCGAAGGCAACCCGATTGCTTTATCCGACTATGCCGGAAAGGGAAAATACGTCTTGGTCGACTTCTGGGCATCGTGGTGCGGACCCTGCCGGGGAGAAAACCCGAATGTGGTGGCTCTATATGATAGATACAAAGACAAAGGTTTTGAAATTGTAGGCGTTTCGTTAGACCAGGATAAAGATGCCTGGCTGAAAGGAATAAAAGATGACGGAATCACCTGGCCGCAAATGTCGGACTTGAAATACTGGGATAGTGAAGGAGCCAAACTGTACTCCGTACGGTCTATTCCGGCAACAGTACTGATAGATAAAGACGGCATAATCATAGCCAGAGACCTTCGCGGAGAGGAACTGGATAATAAAGTGGCCGAATTGATCGACGAAAAGTAAGTAATCTAGACAATGATAACACTGCTTACTCCACACGATTGGCCTCAATATGAATTGATTGATTCGGGAGGCTATGAAAAGCTCGAACGGTTTGGGAAGTACATCTTGCGCCGTCCCGAACCACAGGCCGTGTGGAGTAAGGCTTTGCCCGAGAAGGAATGGGAAAGCAAAGCGCAGGCCTACTTCAAGAAAGAGAAAGGAAAGCAACTTGCCGAAGGCAACGAGCGCGGACAATGGCTACTGAAGCCGGATATGCCCGAACAGTGGTTTATCCCCTACTCCTACAAGGGGATGACGATTCAATTCCGCCTGGGGCTGACGGCCTTCAAACACATCGGCATCTTTCCCGAGCAGGCAGTAAACTGGAACTACATTTACGACCAACTATCGGGCAACAACTATCAAGCTAAAGTGCTCAACCTCTTTGCCTACACCGGCGGGGCTTCGCTGGCGGCTAAGGCGGCCGGCGCAGATGTAACCCACGTAGATTCGGTAAAACCGGTGCTCAATTGGTCGCGCGAGAATATGGAAGCTTCGGGGTTAGATAATATCCGTTGGGTATTGGAAGATGCGCTGAAGTTTGTGAAGCGCGAAGCTAAGCGGGGAAATACTTACAGTGGCATTATACTCGATCCGCCGGCTTACGGGCGCGGCCCCGACGGCGAAAAATGGGTGCTGGAAGAAAACATAGCAGAGCTAATGGATGCGCTGGCAGTAATCCTCGATGAAAAGGATGCTTTTTGTGTACTCAACCTCTACTCGATGGGCTTCTCTTCGCTGATAGCCGAGAACTTGATGAATGATTATTTCCCCGGAAAGAAAACAATGGAATACGGCGAACTATACGTAAAAGATCAGGCGCAACGACGCCTGCCTCTGGGCGTGTTTTGCCGATTTAATCGAAAAATATGAAACAATATTCAGATCTCTTGCAACGGGTGTTGGACGAGGGAATACAGAAAGAAGACCGCACCGGCACCGGTACTATCAGTGTGTTCGGACATCAGATGCGCTTCGACCTATCGGAAGGCTTTCCCGTACTGACTACCAAAAAGCTCCACTTGAAGTCGATTATATACGAGTTGCTCTGGTTTCTTCGAGGCGACACCAATATCAAATACCTTACCGACCACGGAGTGAGGATATGGAACGAATGGGCAGACGCCGACGGCAACCTGGGGCCGGTTTACGGGGCGCAATGGCGTTCGTGGCCCGACTATCACGGGGGGCATATCGACCAGATAACCGAAGCGGTCAACACTATCAAGCACAACCCCGATTCGCGCCGCATCATCGTTTGCTCGTGGAACGTGGGCGCCATCCCCGATATGAACCTCCCGCCCTGCCACTGCTTCTTTCAGTTTTACGTGGCCAACGGCAAACTCTCCCTGCAACTCTACCAGCGCAGCGCCGACATATTCTTGGGCGTGCCCTTCAATATCGCTTCTTATGCTTTGTTGCTACAGATGATGGCACAAGTAACAGGCCTCCAAGCCGGCGATTTTGTCCATACCTTCGGCGATGCACATATCTATACCAACCACTTAGAGCAAGTAAAACTGCAACTCAGCCGCGAGCCGAGACCCCTACCCACCATGAAGATTAACCCCGATGTGAAGTCGATATTCGATTTCCAATACGAGGACTTTCAATTGGAAGGCTACGACCCGCAGCCGCATATTAAAGGAGTAGTGGCGGTATGAGAGGGAGAAGAACTATGACA